>NZ_JBEYWX010000036.1:0-64778 GCF_040644655.1 Streptomyces sp. NPDC046931 | reverse complement strand
CAGACAGCCGTGTCGCATGCGCCGCAGGGAGGTCAGGAGCGGCGAGCGGACTGCGCCGAGAACTCACCGGGACCGGGTGCGCGATCCCGCAACGCTACGACCACCGACACAACGGCGCCGCAGGACAGGACCGCCGCGAAGCCGATCATCGCGGTCTGCACGGCAAAGTGCCGCAGGGCGATGCTGAACAGGACGGAGGGCAGGCCCATTCCCAGGTACGCGACGACGAAGAACACAGCGAGGACCCCCGCGCGCGAGGCGGGCTCGGCCACTGAACCGGCACGTTCGACTCCTCCCTTGAACAGCAGCCCGGAGCCGGCTCCCGACAGGGACACGGCGACCAGGTAGAGCCAGAGCGCCGGGTGGTACAGGGCGACGGCGCACAGGACCAGGCCGACCGGGAAGACCACTGCCCCCACGGTCAGGACCCGGGGCAGTGGGAGGCGTCCCAGTACCAGCTGGGCGGCCGCCGCGGAACCGAACATGAGGAAGGCCGCCAGGCCGACCACGAGGTGCGAGTCGGTGTGCAGGGTGCCGTGGAGCACGCTCGCCCCGAGGGAGGAGATCAGGCCGAGGATCGCGAAGGCGAAGGCGCCCAGCGCGCCGGCGGCGCCGAACGTGCGCCGGCCGCCGGGGCGCAGGACGAACCTGCTGGGCGGTTCGGCCGCGGGCAGCTCCAGGTCCACGGTCTCCGGGGTGCACAGCACCAGCGCCAGGCACACTGCCATGGCGAGCGTGAAGATCGCCTGGGCGGTGATCAGGGGCATGGGAAGCCACTCGGCGGCGGCTCCGGCGACCAGGGGACCTGAGGCCAGGCCGCCGAGGTTGGCGGCGGTCGCCACGATGCCGGGCAGCACCGAACCCGTCCGTTCCGGACGGGCCTCGTGGTAGAGGTCGTGCAGGTACGTCGTCGCGGTCGAGGCCATCAGCCCCAGTCCGACACCGTTCAGGATCCTGCCCGCGATCAGCCCCGGCAGGTCCCGCCATACGATCAGTACGACCGACGCGACGATGCCGACCAGCAGCGCCGGGACGATGATGCGCCGCCGGCCGAGCCGGTCCGACAGGTGTCCCAGTCCGAGGAAGGCGGCCGCTGCGCCCACGACCATCGAGCCGTACGCCACCGTGACCGTGGTCGCGCCGAAGTGGTCCCGGGCCTCGTACAGCGGCCACAGCGGGGTCGGCGCGGTGCCGAAGGCCATCAGTACGGTGAAGGCCACCGCCACGAACCAGAAGCCGGTCGTGTGCGAGGCACGGCGCCGGGCGGGGGCGAGGGGAGGCAGGTCGGCGGGAGCGGGTGCTGGGATCCGGGGGGTCGGGTCGGGAGCGTCGGCTGTGGGACGGCTCAGCGGCGTCGAAACGGCAGGCAGGGGTACCCCTCCTCGGGCGGAAGTGGATGGCACTTTCCATTCTCCTCACCAGCCAGGATCAGTGCCAACGAATGTTATTGCTGGTCTCGAGCAATGCGAGTGATACTTCTCGTGTGGAGCTACGTCAGCTGGAGCACTTCATCGCGGTCGCCGAGGAGCTGAGTTTCACGCGTGCCGCCCGTCGGCTGCACGTGGTGCAGTCCGGGGTGTCCGCCGCGATCCGCTCCCTGGAGCGCGAGCTCGGCTGCGCGCTGTTCGAGCGCACGTCGCAGCAGGTCCGGCTCACCGGGGCGGGCGCGGCGCTGCTGCCGGAGGCTCGGGCCACCCTGCACGCCGCCCAGGCGGCCCAGGACGCCGTGCGCGCCGCACAGGACACACTGCGCGGCACGGTGAACGTGGGCGCCATGGCCTCGGTCGAGGTGGTGGACCTGCCTGCGCTCCTCGGGCAGCTGCACGCGCGGCATCCGGCGATCGACGTCCGGCTGCGGCTGGCGACGACCGGCTCGGCGGGACTGGCGCACGCGCTGCTCAGCGGGGACCTGGACGTGGCCTTCCTGTCGCTGCCCGAGCACAAGCCCGCCGGGATCGACGCACGGGAGCTGGCCACCGTGCCGCTCGTCCTGGTGGTGAGCGCCGCCCATCCGCTCGCGCAGCGGGGGGAGGTGGCACTTGCGGACCTCGCGGGGGAGCCCTTCGTGGACTTCCCGCCGGGCTACGGCAACCGCGAGGTGGTCGACCGGGCGTTCGCGGCGGCGGGTGTCGTACGCCGGGTGGCACTGGAAGTGCCCGACATCGACATGGGGGCGGCACTGGTCCGGCACGGTCTGGGCATCGCCTTCCTGCCCGCGTTCGCCGTTGCCCGCACCCCCGGCCTGCACGTCCTGGACGTGCACGGCACCATGCTCCGCTGGAGCATGCATCTCGGCACGTCGTCGACCCGGCGGCCCAGCTCGGCCCTGCGGGCGCTGCTCGACCTGGTCGACCTCCACGTCATCGCCCTGTGACGCCCGACCTGCGGCCGCGGCCCGGGCGTCACCCGTCGGTGCTGTCCGGCCCCCTGCGTCCGCCTCCCTCCGGCCGCGACATCTGCAGCAGCATCCGCTGACGCTCACGCTGCCGTCGTCCATAGGCGGCGTCGGACACCTCCTCGTCCCCTTCGAGGCTGGTGCCGAAGGCCCCGCCGATCATCGCGATTGCGGTGATGAACCAGTCCAGGAAGAGGTAGTCGCCGACGCCGACCTGCCGTCCGATGAACTTGCCCAGGACGGACGCGTCCAGCAGCAGGAAGGAGACGGCGACCAGAGTCGCGAAGAGGGCCGCGGCCAGCACCACCACCGCGAGCGCGATGGTGACCAGGGTGACCAGGTTGTAGGGGTACAGGGGGTGGTGCCGTGCGGGGAGGTGGGCGCCGCGCTCCCAGAGCTGGTGGTCGACGATGATCCACAGGGTGAGCGCGACGGCGGACACAGCGGTGATGACGGCATGCTGCACGGCGCCGAGTGCGGTGGCGAGGTTCCAGGTGGTGCTGTTGATGAACAGGACCGTAGCCGTGGCGAACACGCCCGCCAGGGCCCGGGAGAGGGAGCCGAACAGCCGCCAGGGGCGGTTGGCGTACACCATGCCGGCGATGAGTCGGGTGTGGCCGCGCAGGCCGGGCACGACGTAGCGCCGGGGCTGCTCGGGCCCGGGACGGGTGTCCGGTACCGGTTCGCGCGGCGGGCGGCCGATCACCTCCGGGTGCCTGGGCGTCTCCTCGTGCGCGACCAGCTCCCGGACGACATCCACGACGGCCTGCCGCACCCGGCGCCGAAGGCGGCGGGCCCCAAGGGCGGGAAGGGAGATGAGCGCGGCCCGGAGCGCGGTGTCGACCTCGACGCTGATCGGGTAGAGCCGGGCCCGCCGCGGAAGGTCGGTGAGAAAGATCGCCACGTCCCATTCGGCACCGTCCAGGTGGCTTCTGACAGCCTCGGCGATGTCGGAGACGTCGGCCGGCTCGCTCACGCTGAGCGGGGCGGTCATCGTGTCGACCTGCCATCCGACCCGAGCACGCACTGCCCGGCGGAGATGGTCGGGCAACCGGGGGGCGAGAGCCCGGGCGATCTCCGACGGCATGCCGGGGTCGGCGACCAGCACGACGCGCACGGATCTGCCGGAGGACGTCTCGGGCACGTCAGCCGTCATGACCACACCTTCGTGTGCGCCTCACGCCATGGCGGCCGCGAGGGACCGGCGATCCGCGGGTGCCACCCGCCGTGCCCCGGCGCACACGCAGCGTCCGGGCCGCCGGCGCCGTGACACGGGCGCCGTGCCGAAGGCCCCGGGGTCACCCGGAGGATTCGAGGGCCTTGGAGAAGTCCGTTCCGAGCTGCGACATCAGGTCGTTGAACTCCTTCTGGCTGATCGCCTCGCGGAGCACGGCCAGTACGGTCCGCACACCCCGGTCGGCTTCCTCCTCCTTGAGCATGGTGCGTTCGGCAACGCGCCGCACGCTGTCGTAGTGGCCGAAGCGCTCGATGCGGTCCGTGGCTCCCCGGCGCACCGCCTCCGCGAGGCCCTCGGGGAGCTCGGTGATCAGGTCCCTGGCCTCCCCGGAGCTCAGCCTGTGGGCCAGCGTCTCGAGCGTGGCCCAGGTCAGGTCCGCCGCCTCCTGTCGGCTCAGTCCGGTGCGCTCGGCGACGGTACGGACGAATTCCTGCTCATCCATGCGTCGTCCTCCTTCGCTGCTGTGGTGCGACGAACGGCGCGGACCCCCTGCAAGCCTGCCACACCGACCCGGCTCGCGCCCGCGCACGGACGGCGGTGACCACGACCCCCCACAGCTTGACGCCTCCGTGCACCGTGGTGTGCAGGGCCTCGCCGGCCAGGTTGAGCTCGTCGTATTGCACACAGGCGAGGAGCCACACCATGAGAGCGCCGACGCAGCCGAACTCGGGCGGCGACTCTGCGCGTTCGACGTGAACCACAGAGGACCCGGGTGCCACAGCTTGGCGTGGCATGGGACGAATCAGCACGTGTGAGCGGGTCCGGGCGTGGAACCCGAGGGGCCCCGATTCCAGGGAGGCGTCATGGACGCCCATGTCACTGCCCAGGGAAGCCCCATCGCCACGGTCAACCCGTACACCGGTGAGAGGGTTCGCGAGTTCCCGGCGCTGAGCGCGGAGGACGTGGGGCGCGCGATCGACGCGGCGCACCGTAGCTTTCCCAACTGGCGTGCCCGGTCGACGGCCGACCGGGGGGCCCTCGTACAACGCGCCGGCCGGCTCATGAGGGAGCGCAAGGAGGAACTGGCGCGCCTCCTGACCCTTGAGGTCGGCAAGCTGATCAACTCGAGCCGTGCAGAGGTCGACCTCGCGTCCGACATCCTCACCTACTACGGCGAGCACGGCCCCGAACTGCTGGAAGAACGACCCCTGCCGGTGCCCGAGGGCACGGCCGTGCTGGTGAACGAGCCGCTCGGCGTCCTTCTCGGTGTGATGCCGTGGAACTTCCCGCTGTACCAGGTCGTCCGATTCGCGGGTCCGAACCTCGTCCTCGGCAACACGATCCTGCTCAAGCACGCGAGTAGCTGCCCCCAGTCCGCACTGGCACTCGAGCAGCTGTTCGCGGATGCGGGTGTGCCGGCCGGGGTCTACAACAATCTTTTCGTGCGGGGCAGAGACGTCGGGAAGATCATCGATGACTCTCGGGTGCAGGGGGCGTCACTTACCGGAAGCGAGCGGGCGGGCGTGAGCTTGGGCGAGATCGCCGGCCGCAATGTCAAAAAGTCCGTCCTCGAGCTGGGTGGCAGTGATCCCTTCGTCGTGCTGGACGGTCACAATCTCGAGCGCACCGTGTACGCCGCGTTCCTCGGCCGGATGGGCAACACCGGGCAGTGCTGCGTCGCGGCCAAGCGCTTCATCGTCCTTGCCGACGTCTACGACGCCTTCGTCACCGGGCTGCGTGACCGGATGAGCGAGGTGCAACCGGGAGATCCGCTCGACCCCGCCACCACGCTCGGCCCGCTGTCCTCCGAAGCCGCGGCCGAACTCCTGATGGAGCAGGTTCGTGACGCGGTGGACAAGGGAGCCACGGTGGTGCTGGGCGGCGGGCGGCCCGACCTGCCGGGCGCCTTCGTCGAGCCGACCCTTCTCACCGACGTCACACCGGACATGCGGGCCTACCGGGAAGAGCTCTTCGGCCCCGTCGCCACGGTCTACCGGGTCGCCGACGAGGACGAGGCCGTGGCACTGGCCAACACCTCCCCCTACGGCCTGGGAGGCGCGGTCTTCGCCGCCGACCCGGAACGTGCTCGCGGAGTCGCGGACCGGCTGGAGGCGGGCATGGTATGGATCAACCACCCGACCGCGTCCCGACCCGAGCTGCCCTTCGGCGGCATCAAGCGCTCCGGCTACGGGCGCGAACTCGGCGACGTGGGCATCGTGGAATTCGCGAACCGCAAGCTCGTGCGCTACGTGGACGCCGACGCCCCGATCGCAGAAGTGCTGGGCTGACCTACGAGCCGGTCGACCGCGCTCTCCATGGCGAGCTGGCGGTGTGGGAGCGGGACAGGCTGCGTTCGAGCGGCTACAGCAGCGGCCTCCACCAGCGTTCCCTCCGCCGGCCAGAGCACGGATGCGGGTAAGAAGATCGTGGGCCGCAAGCGACGCGTCGTGACCGACCTGTCGGCCTCCTCCTGGCGGTGCCGGTCACCGCGGCCGGTATCCAGGACTCCGCAGCCGGCACCCGGCTGCTCGACCAGGTCGCCGCCGGCCGTCCCGGCATCCGCGGGGCGGACCAGATGCTCCTCCGCCGCCCGGCCCACCCACCGCAGCGCTGCTGACACCACTCCCACAGGCGTTCCAGCGAGGCGTCAGCCGGGGCCGCCCAGCACGATCTTCCACACTCGGGTCGCCACCTGGAGGTTCAGCCGGTCCTCGACGTTCGCGAGGTCGTTGCCGCTGATGTCGCGGATGCGCTGGAGCCGATAGCGCAGCGTGCTGCGGTGGATCGCGAGGGATTCTGCGGTCTCGTCGTAGTTGCCGCCGCAGTCGAAGTACCGGGACAGGGTCTCCACCAAGGTCGCGTGGTGCCGGGAGTCGTAGTCGATGAGCTGCCCGAGCCACTCCTGTACGAACGTCTCCAGTTCCCGGTAATCGTTGCCGGGTCCCAGGATGCGGTAGAGGCCGAGCTCGTCGAAGAAGGTCGTGCCGTAGCGCTCGCGGGAGTGGCGGCGCACGTCCAGGGCGCGCTGCGCCTCCTGGTAGTGGTGGGGGATGTCGTTCAGGGAGTCGGAAGGGGCGCTCACCCCGATCGTCCCGGACCGTGTTCCGGTCTCCCGGGCGAGCGCCTCGTACAGCGCGCGGGGATGCGGCCTGTCGTCGGCGACCAGGACGACGTGGTCGGAGCGTCGGGTCAGCAGCGAGCGCATGCCCACGGCAGAGGCCGCCCGCCCCACGGTCTGTGCGAAGGAATCGTCGGCGGTCCGGTTCGACCACTGCACCACGACGACGTAGTGGCTGCGGTGCAGGTCGTGTCCGGCTGCCTCGGACCGGGCGTAGGCGCTCGCCTCGTCCGTCCCTGCCAGGAGGTCGTCTACCAGCTCGCGGTGCAGCCTCAGCTCCGCTTCGGCCAGATTGCGCAGGTGCGTCAGCTCCGGGGCGAGTGACGCGGCAGCGTGCTCCAGCGCGAGAACGGTGTGCTCGTCGGCCTCGTCCCGGGCATCGACCAGGGCCAGCACGCCCAGGATCTCGCCGTGCGGGCGGATCAGGGTGATCAGCCGGTCCCTTATCCGCACCGGCCCGGCCTGACGGGCGACGGCGTGCAGCATTTCGTCCTGGCGCACGGGGTCCGGTTCGGGATAGGGGACGGGGCGGCTGGGGCCGGTCCAGGACCTCAGCCGACCGAAGCGGTCCTCGACCAGCGCAGGAAGTCCAGTGAGCCCGTGCAGTGCGCGGGTGACAGCTTCCTCGCCGCCACCCGAGGCAGCGGCGCCGGCCATGAGCGCGTGAACGGCCCGCTCGTAGCCCAGCTCAGCCACCACAGAGATCAGCTGCCGCTGGAGGGCTGTGCGTTCCTCCCTCAGTCGGTGCAGCTCCAGCGCGTCCTCCCGTTGGCGGCGATGTGCGAAAGCGACTGACAGTGCAGCAGCGGTGTGCCGGACGAGCGTGGCGAGCAGAGATCGCTCGGCCTCGGTGGGCCGGGAGCGGGACGTCACCACGAGGTAGCCGTGGAGTCCCTCAGGTCCGCGTAGCCCCAGCGCCCGGCCCCAGGGCCTGCCGGGCACGGTCACGTTGCCGTCCTGCCCGGCCAGCTCCCGCACCCTCCGGCTCACGGCCAAGGCGGGCATCTGCCCGTCACTTGGACTGGGGACCAGGTCGCCGCCCACATTGAGGTATCCGGCCTCGGCACTGTATGGCCCCGCGGCGGCTATGTGGTCCATGGCCAGGCGCAGGATCTCGCCTTCGTCCCGAGTGCCGAACAGGGCGCGGGAGAGCGCGACGAGTTCGTGGAGGGCATGGTCGGCAGGGGCGCGAGCGGGCGGGCGGGGCCCTCCGCGCGCGGCCGTGGGCTGCCGCCCGGCGCTGCCCCGCCGAAGGCTGGCCTTCCGGTGGGAGTAGCAGTGGTACAGGCTGTGCGCCCGACTGCCGGCCATGAGACCACTCCGTCCCTCGAAGCCTTCAGAGAACCGAGCGGCATGTCGCGTACCCGCTCACGGGCCGGCTTACCCGAGATGTGTGGATCCTTTCTCTCGTCCTCGTGGGGCGACCGGACCTGTGCATTCCTGACTCGCCAGACGCAGGCGTGGAGCCACCCGGTTCGTCACCCTGGGGAGTGCTCGAGACTCTCCGTGCGCACCGGAGGGAACCGGGCGTGGGCCACCTGGTGCGGCCCCCGCCCCATGGTCCGCCCCGCGCCCTCGGACAGGTCGCCCGCGACCTCGCCGGACGGATCAAGCCCGTCAAGGCCGACATCAGCAAAATCCACGGGTCAGTCGGCGGCTTCGAGGTGCAGGCGGTGCCGACCCTCCTCGTCGTTTGGACCAGGGCGAGACGCTCGCCGGCAAGGCCGGCGCGGCACCTGCGCACGACCTGCGTTCGTGGGTCGAGCAAGCGATGGGGCCGGCGAACCACT
Source organism: Streptomyces sp. NPDC046931 (assembly GCF_040644655.1). Taxonomy (NCBI): domain Bacteria; kingdom Bacillati; phylum Actinomycetota; class Actinomycetes; order Kitasatosporales; family Streptomycetaceae; genus Streptomyces; species Streptomyces sp. NPDC046931. The sequence goes on along the minus strand of NZ_JBEYWX010000036.1, from coordinate 56,298 downwards.
GCAGGAGGGGGAACACGATGGACCACCGCGGAAGCCCCCCGGAAGCGCAGAACAGAACCGCATGTCCCAGGTGCGAACCATGAGCTTCCTCTACCGAAGCAGGCACCTTCGCCGGCCGGTCCACCGCGCCGGGCAGGCTCGACAGGATATCCGGGCGGCAGCAGCCGGCATCTGAACACGACTGTCGATGGGGCGGTGAACGGCATGACGGTGAAAATGAACGTGAGGGCGTTCAACCACGCAAAGAAACTGACCGAAGAGGGCCGGATCGTCCTGGACGACCGGGACGAGTGGAGCGAGCACCGGCCTTCGGCAGCGGACGAGAATGCCTACCTCGAGGAGCACGGATTCGACGAGTACGCCAGGTGGTACCTGGGCATCGATGACGAGATGGGAGAGGAGACCAAGGGCCGGTACAAGTTCCCCTACGGCGATTTCGAGCGCGTCCACCGCTGCGGTGTGCTCTCTGCCGAGGTACGCGCCGGACAGCAGAAATACGCGGACATCGAGAACGCCGCCGCGCACCTGCACGGACTGCTGGACGGCAGGCGGGCCGGGAACCGGTGACAGCGCCGGAAAAAGTGCACCCTCACCCGGCCCCCGGCGCCGGGTCGTCCAGTTGCGCTAGGCGTCGTCGCCCCGCTCGCCCTCCGCCTGGGATGGCTCGCTCCGGGGGACGTCCGGGTGCTGTTCCGTTGCGGTACGCTCGCCCGTCTCGTCCCGCTCGCCCTCGGCCTGCGAGGGTGTGCGCGAGTACCAGGCGTCGTAATCACGGGCTCCGGATTTCATGACGGGCCTCCTTCGCCGCTCATATCCATCCTCCCCTCTCAGGCCGTGATGGAACGTCCGCGGCCTCACCGTGCGAACGGCAGTCCAGCTTGTCCCGGGCCTCCTCGACGTGCCCCTTCTCCGACATCGCCTCGACGTACCCGAAGGCGTAGCCGATCGACTGGTGCTCGAAGGGTGTACCGCTCGGCGCGGCGATGTCCCTCAGCTTGCGGAACACCGTGTCGGCCTCGCTGCGCAGGCCTTTTGAAGCGCCCGGGTGTGAGTCATCACCCGCAGCCGGGCGAGGGCGGAGTGCGGCGTCAGCCGCCGGCCACGGCGCGCACCGCCTCCTCGACCGGCGTGGACCCGCTGATCAGCTCGAGGATGCGCCCGGCGGTCCTGGGCTCGTGGAGCAGGGCGGCGAGCACCGCAGCCACGTCATCGCGCGGCACTTGACCGCGGTCGGTGTGCTCGGCGAGCGTGACGCGGCCGCTACCGGGGTCGTCGGTCAGCATCCCCGGGCGCAGAATCGTCCAGTCCAGTCCCGGACGGGAGGCGATGTCGGCGTCCGCCTCGCCCTTGGCCTTCAGGTAGGCGGCAAACACCGGGTCGGTGCCGGGCGGCGGCGGCCTGTCCACGCCCATCGCGGAGATCACCAGGAAGCGGCGCATCCCGGCGCGCTCGGCCGCGTCGGCGAGGAGGATGGCCGCGTTCCGGTCCACCGTCTGCTTGCGGGCCGCGCCGCTGCCCGGTCCGGCGCCCGCGGCGAACAGTGCCGCGTCGGCGCCGCCAAGGTGGCCGGCCACCTCGTCCACCGAGGCGTGCTCCAGATCGCACACCACCGGTTCCGCGCCGTCCGCGCGCAGGTCGTCGGCGTGGTCCGGGTTGCGGATCAGCCCTGTGACGTTGTCGCCGCGCGCCGAGAGCAGCCGGGTCAGCCGGCGCGCGATCTTTCCGTGTCCACCCGCGATCACAATGTGCATGGGTCATTCTTGCCACACGCGACCGCTCACGCCGGGCTGCGGGACTGCCGCGGCAGGTCGGGTCCCGCGGTTGCCGTAAAGTCGGCGCACTCGCGCACGGCGCTGGTGTGCGAGACCACCCGGCCACCGGGTCGCGCCGCAGGCGCTCGGGGATTGGCGATCGCGATTCTGTCGTCAGGAGCGCGCGAGCCGGGCCGCGAGATAGGGCGCGGTGGCGCTGCGGCGGGCCCTCGCCACCTTGGCCGGCGGGCCCGTCGCGACCACCCGCCCGCCCGCGTCGCCGCCGCCCGGACCGAGGTCGATGACCCAGTCGGCGGTGGCGATCGTGTCCAGGTCGTGCTCGACGAGGACGACCGTGTTGCCGGCGTCGACGAGCCGGTGCAGCTGTCGCAGCAGCAGCGCGATGTCCGAGGGGTGCAGCCCCGCCGTCGGCTCGTCGAGCAGGTAGAGCGCGTGCCCGCGGCGGGCTCGCTGCAGTTCGGTGGCCAGTTTGATGCGTTGCGCCTCACCGCCGCTGAGTTCCGTCGCGGGCTGGCCCAGCCGCAGGTACCCCAGTCCCACCTCCCGCAACGTCTCCAGACTGCGGGAGGCGGCCGGGACGGCGGACAGGAACTTGGCGGCGGCGTCGACGGACAGCGCCAGTACTTCCGCGATGTTCTTGCCTTGGTAGGTGACTTCCAGCGTCTCGGCGTTGTACCGGGCGCCGCCGCAGGTCGGGCACGGCGCGTAGGTGCCGGGCAGGAACAGCAGTTCCACCGCGACGAATCCTTCGCCCTGGCAGGTCTCGCACCGCCCTTCGGGCACGTTGAAGGAGAACCGCCCGGCCGAGTAGCCGCGCGCCCTGGCCTCGTCCGTCGCCGCGTACAGCTTGCGCACCGCGTCGAACATCCCGGTGTACGTGGCCAGGTTGGACCGGGGCGTTCGGCCGATGGGCCGCTGATCGACGAGGACCAGCCGGTCGAACGACTCGACCCCCGACGCGTCCTGGACGTCGACCTCCAACTGCGCCTCGTCGGGCTCCTCGGGTACGAGTCCGAGGTGGCCGCGGACGACCTCGGCGAGCACCTGCGTCACCAGCGTCGACTTCCCGGAACCGGACACGCCCGTCACCGCCGTCAGTACGCAGAGCGGCACGTCGACGGACACGTCGTGCAGATTGTGGCGGGAGACGCCGCGCAGATGCAGCCAGCCGTGCGGTGTGCGCGGGCGGTGATCGAGCGGCTGGGCGCGCCCGAACAGGTACCGGCTCGTGGCCGACTCCCCGACCCGCTCAAGACCGGCGACCGGGCCGCTGTACAGCACGCGTCCGCCGCCCTCGCCCGCGCCGGGGCCGATGTCGACCACCCAGTCCGCCCGCCGTACGACGTCCATGTCGTGCTCCACGACGAACAGCGAGTTGCCCGCCGCCTTGAGGCGGTCCAGCACGTCCAGCAGCGGTTCCGCGTCAGCCGGGTGCAGGCCCGCGGAGGGTTCGTCGAGGACGTAGACGACGCCGAACAGCCCCGAGCGCAGCTGGGTGGCGATCCGCAGGCGCTGCGCCTCGCCGGGCGACAGGGTCGTCGAGCGGCGCCCGAGGCTGAGATATCCGAGGCCCAGGTCGAGCAGTACGTCCATCCGCGCGACCAGATCGCCGCAGATCCGGACCGCGACCTCGGTCGTCTCCCCGGATCGGGCGGTCGACGTGGTGGCGTCGGCCTCGGACCGCCCCGCGACGGGCCGCAGCAGCGCCACGACCTCGGTGAGCGGCATCGCGTTGATCTCGGCGATGGAACGTCCGGCGAAGGTCACGGCGAGCGCCTCGGGCCGCAGTCCGCTGCCGTGACACTGGGGGCAGGGCACACTCCTGACGAACCGGAGCGCCCGTTCGCGCATCTTCTCGCTCTTGGAGTCGGCGAGGACGTGCATGACGTGCTTGCGGGCGCTCCAGAACTTGCCCTGGTAGCCGTAGTCGATGCGGTCCTCCTCCGGCTCGATGTACACGGAGGGCTGCTCGTCCGTGTACAGCAGCCAGTCCCGGTCCTTCTTCCTGAGCCTGCGCCACGGTCGGTCGATGTCGATCCCCAGGCCGTTCACGACACTGCGCAGGTTGGCGCCCTGCCAGGCGCCCGGCCAGGCGGCGATCGCCCCCTCGCGGATGCTCAGCGAGGGGTCCGGGACGAGCAGGTCCTCGGCGACGTCGTGCACGACGCCCAGTCCGTGGCAGTTCGGGCAGGCGCCGGCCGCGGTGTTGGGTGAGAACGACTCGGCTTCCAGCCGTGCGGCCCCGGGCGGATAGGTGCCCGCGCGGGAGTACAGCATGCGCAGCAGATTGGACAGCGTGGTGAGGGTGCCGACCGTCGAGCGCGAGCTGGGCGACCCGCGTCGCTGCTGCAGGGCCACGGCCGGTGGCAGTCCGGTGATCTCCCGCACGTGCGGTGCGCCGACCTGTTGCAGCAGCCTTCGGGCGTACGGTGCCACGGACTCGAAGTAGCGCCGCTGGGCCTCCGCGTAGAGCGTGCCGAACGCGAGCGAGGACTTGCCCGAACCGGAGACGCCGGTGAAGGCGACCATCGCGTCCCGCGGAACGTCGACATCGATGTTCCGCAGGTTGTTCTCACCGGCACCCCGGACATGCACGAAGGGGTCGGTCGCGTCCTTGTCCACCGTTCCTGATTACCTGATCGCGCCGGGAACCGCGCGACAGGCGCCGTCACGGGGCGACCGCCCTTCGCACCCACTCTCGATCCGCCCCGGCCGGGGATCCCCCGAACCGGTCGGGGCCTTCGCCTGCCCCCTGCCGGCGCGCTTCGGTGTACGCGGTGGTTCGCCTCCCGGTGGCGCACTCGCCCGGCGGCTCAGCCCAGGTCGCGAGCATGCGCCCATGGCGGCCATGACCGAGGGGGGCAAGGGCGGCCGGCACGGCACCACCGCACCGGAGACCTGGGCTCCAGCAGCGGCAGCGCCTTGATGTTCGAGACCTGCCTATGTTGACACACGTCGAACCAGCGCGGCCCGCCCGTGCTGGAGACCACCCGTCCGGGGTCTTCGCCGCCGGCGACGTCAGGAGCGGCTCGGTCAAACGGATGGCCTCGGCGGTCGGTGAGGGTGCCATGGCGATCCGCCTCGTGCACGAGCACCGGGAAAACGTGGTGACCGACAGCAGGGTGAACACCGTGTCGCAGAGCGGCCCCACGTGGGGGTGGCCAGGAGGTAGCTGCTGACGAGGCCGAACGTCGCGGTGGCGAACACGCCGGCGAGCGCTCGGAAGAGGCCCGTGAACAGCAGCCTGGGCCGGTTGGCGCGGGCCATCCCGCCCGGGTCGGCCGTTTCGTTCGGATCATCGGATCGCTAGTCCGGGCGCGCCGTTGACCGACGCGCCGTGGGCGCGGATCGAGCCGCTGCTCCCGGACCGGACATCGAAGCGGAGTGGCCGGTGGCGCGGCGTGCGGTGCCGACCGGGGTGGCGCGCGCGGGTGTTCGCGGTGGCGCACGCAACCGTGGCCCCGTGGTGGAGCAGGCCCCGCACGGGGAGGACGAGGAGATCCGACCGCACCGCCTGCACCTGCTGGTGGGGGCCAGCGTGTCACGCGGCGTCGGCGTTACCTCGGGGGCATCCTGTGGCCACGTGCGACCGCGGGGGCAGCCGACGAGAAGGAGTCATGCGGGTGTCGTCTCAGGACGTTACGGTCGTGGCTCTTCTGGCGGATCCGGATGCGCCGACGGAGATCGCGCAGCGCATGGCCCAGACGCTTCCTGATCGGCTCGCCGACAAGTCGGGCCAGGGACGACGGTTCGACGTCGAGGTGGTCAGTGAGCCCTTCACCGCAGGGGCCGAGGACCCGCCCACCTTGATGCGCCGGATCATGGACCGCGGACGTGAGGGGAACTGGGACATCGTCGTGGCCCTCACCGACCTTCCGCTGCACTCACATGGGCGCAAGCTCGTGGTGGATCTGAGTCACGAACACGGCTTGGCGCTGCTGTCCCTTCCCCCGCTGGGAGGCTTCCGGCTGCAGACAAGGGCCCGGCAGGCCGTGGAAGAAGCCGTGCTCAGCTTGGCGGGCCTGCAGGCCACGGGGGCTGAGGGGCCTGCGGGAAGTCAGCCGCTGCGGGGGCCCTTCATCGGTCGTCTCGCGCCTATCCATCCGGGCCAGGTCGGTGAGGAGGAGATCGCCGATCTGCGGTACGTCGTCAGTGGGCCGCGCGGTTACCTGAGAGTGCTCGGCGGTATGGTCCGCGCCAACCGGCCGTGGCGCTTGGTGCCGGGCCTGTCGAAAGCCCTGGCGGCCGCACTCGCCACGGGAGCAGTCGCCACTGTGAACTCCACCATCTGGAACCTGGCCACGTCCCTGAGCACGCCACGCCTGGTGATCGCCACGGTCGGGTCTGTCGCGGTGATGATCGGCTGGCTGATCGTGGACGCGAACCTGTGGCATCGAACGGATGAGGTTTCGCCGGAGGCGAGGAACAGGGCGGCTCTCTACAACGCCTCGACGGTCGTGACCGTGGGTATCGGGGTGATCGTCTGCTACGTGGGTTTGCTGGTCATCAACCTGGTGTGGGCGCTGTTCATCCTCAACGACCGGGTGTTCGCTTCCACGACACGAACCCCGCTGCACGCCACGGAGTACTTGACCTTGTCCTGGTTCGTCGCTTCGGTCGCCACGGTGGGCGGCGCGCTGGGATCGGGCCTGGAGAGCGACGAGGCGATCCGGGCAGCCGCCTACTCCAAGCGCGAACAGGAGCGTCGCAGCCTGCTGCAGGACGAGGGGACCAGCGGGTGACCTCAGTCGGAGATGTTCCGTCGGTTGGTGGTCATCCGGGTCCGGAGGTTCCGCTGATCGGCCGGTGCGCGGTTGTTTCGCCTCGGGGGCCGACGGGGACCCGGACGTAACACCGCCGGAGCGCCGATGCCCCGCCTGGCGGGCCGACGGCAAATGACCGTTCCATCTAATCCAGGTGAACGGCTCCCAGAGGCGTGCCGGAGCCCCTGACCCCGTCGCAGCACTTCCGAGAGTCAGGCTCTCTGCGCCCTCTCCATCACCGCCATGCCGCGACATCAAGGGAAGTAATCATGAAAGCAGCGGTATACGAAGGACCGCGAACGGTCGCAGTGAAGGACGTACCGGACGCGAAGATCGAACACCCCTGCGACATCATCGTCAAGATCACCACCACCAACATCTGCGGTTCGGACCTGCACATGTACGAGGGCCGCACCTCGTTCGAGCCTGGCCGCACCCTGGGACACGAGAACATGGGCCAGGTCGTGGAGGTCGGCTCGGCCGTCCGCAAGGTCCAGGTCGGCCAGTATGTGGTCCTGCCCTTCAACATCGCCTGCGGCTTCTGCAAGCAATGCGAGCAGGGCCTGACCAATTACTGCCTGACCATGCAGCCGGAACCGGCCCTCGCCGGAGCCGCCTACGGATTCGCCGACATGGGCCCCTACCAGGGCGGCCAGGCGGAACTGCTTCGCGTGCCCTACGGCGACTTCAACGCGCTGCGTCTGGGCGAGGACGCCGCCGACCGGCAGACCGACTATGTGATGCTCGCCGACATCTTCCCCACCGGCTATCACGCCACCGAGATGGCCCACGTCAAACCGGGCGACCAGACGATCGTCTTCGGGGCCGGTCCCGTCGGGCTGATGGCGGCCTACTCCGCCATCCTCAAGGGCGCCGGCCGCGTCTGGGTAGCCGACTACCAGCCCGACCGACTGCGCAAGGCGGAGGAGATCGGGGCCATCCCGATCAACGCCGCCAAGCAGAAGCCGGCGGAGGTCGTCAAGGAGGCCACCCTAGGTCTGGGCGCCGACAACGGCTGTGAATGCGTCGGTTACCAGGCACACGATCCCCAGGGGCACGAGGACGCCAGCCTCACGCTCAACGGACTGATCGACTCGGTCAGGTTCACGGGCGACATCGGCGTGGTGGGCGTGTTCCTGCCCGAGGACCCCGGCGGTGCCGAGGCCCAGGGGGAGCTGGAGGCGCATGGCAAGGTCCCGATCGACTTCGGCATGATGTGGTTCAAGGGCCAGCACATGGGCACCGGGCAGGCGCCGGTGAAGAGGTACAACCGGGCGCTGCGGGATCTGATCGCCGGCGGGAAGGCGAAGCCGAGCTTCGTCGTCTCCCACGAGCTCAGCCTGGACCAGGCCCCCACCGCCTACGAGCACTTCGACGCCCGTGACGAGGGCTGGACCAAGGTGGTCATGCATCCCGACGGACACGGCAACGGCCACAAGCGGTAAGGAAACCCGAGGGCCGCCGCCCGCCTGTTCCCGGGGATGGGTCCGGCCGACGAGTGGCGATCAACCTCGGCTCCACCGGGACTGACGGACGGCGTTTCGCTTGCTCTCCGGTCGGACCTGAACCAGGGGCGATCGCCCGCGTCCGGCCCGGTAGAACGGATGGCGGACGCCTCTGCGGGCCGGCTTGCCGGGCGCCTGCTCGACAGGCCGGGTCCGAACGCTCCTGAAGTCGAAGCCATGGTTGCCGTCTTCACCGATCCGCGAGGACTTCCGTCAAGGTCTGTAGTGGCGTCCGGCATGTCAGGTTGCGTCCGAGAAGTGGTGTCAGGGTTCGACCCGATCCGGGGTGTGCGCCCGCCTGTCCGCAGCGCACAGGAAGCGGCGGCGCGGCCGACGCGACCTGGCAGGGCGCTCCGGCTAGGCTCACACCCGTGACGTGGCTGCGGGCCTTCGGGGAGGTCGTGCGATCCGGGCTCACGATCGAGGAGACGCGGCTGGAGCCCCTGCTCGCGCTGCGCACGGCCGCTGGGGTGGCGATGGTCATCGGGCCGGCTCTGTGGCTGGCCTCCCCCGCGTACGCCGCGTCCGCCGCTCTCGGTGCCTACTCCGCGGGTGGGGCCACCTTCCAGCGCACCTGGCGTCCACGCAAGGTGATCGCGCTCGGCGCGGGCGCGGGTCTGGCGCTCAGCACCTTCGTGGGCTACCTGGCGGCGGGGCGACTCGTGACGTTCCTCCTGCTGCTGGCCGTATGGGCCTTTGCCGCGGGGATGGCGTGGGCCGTCGGATCGACCGCCGGGATCGTCGCAGCGACGACCGTCGGCAGCATGCTGGTGACCATCACTCTGCCCACGAGCGTCGGGCGAGCCCTGGAGCACGCCGGGGTCATCGCGCTCGGAGGCGTGGCGCAGGCCGTGCTGATCTTGCTGTTCCCGATCCGCCGTTGGGGGGCGCATCGTGACGCGCTCGCCGACGCCCTGGCCGCCGTGGCGGACTACGCCCGCCGACTGCGGCACGACCCGACCGCCCCGTTCGACCCGAGGCCGTTGATGACGGCCCGGGACGCGGCCGCCGTGACGCCATCACAGGCCCGCACCCGTCCCCCCGTCCTCCACGGCCCCCGGGGCATCGCCGAACGCATTCGGCCGGTCCTCGCCGCGCTCGCCGACCCGGACGTCGGCGCCCCGGCGGAGGGACCCGGGCGGGACCGCGCCCGGGAGTTGCTCGGCGCGGCCGCCGACGTCCTGGACGCGGCCGCCCGTTCGATCCGCCGCGGCACTCCCGCCGAGGTGTCACCCAGGAGCACGGAAGTCCTGCGCATCGACGAGGAGCACGAGGTGCTGGAGGGCCCCGCACGGCAGGCCGCCGAACGGCTCGTGGAACTGCTCGGCGAGGCATTGGAGATCGCCTGCTGCGGCGTGCGGGGGAGGACGCCCACGCCGCCCGGCCCCGAGGGCGCCCAGTTCCTGGTGCGCCCGACAATGTTCCGGCTGCTCCCGGTCGTCGTCGGGGCGGTCCGCCGTGAGCTCCGCCTGGACTCGCCCGTGTTCCGGCACGCCGTCCGCCTGGCGGCGGTGGCCACGCTCGGCTATCTGATCGCCGCCCGGCTACCCCTGGGCCACGGCTACTGGGCGCCCATCGCCTCGGTGATGGTGATGCGGCCGGACTTCCACCGGACGTACGCGCGTGCGGTGGCCCGTCTCGTGGGGACCCTGGCGGGGGTCACGCTCGCCACCGGGATGGTGCGGGCCCTGGGCCCGGACGCCCATGTGTTCGGCGCGCTGGCGGTGGTCTCGGCGGGCCTGTCGTACACGGTGATCCGTACCGGCTACGCCTACTCCCAGTGCTTCACCGCCGCGTACGTCGTCTTCCTGCTCGGCATGGGCGGCCAGGCATGGGAGCAGACGGTCCCGGAGCGGGTGGTGCTCACCCTGCTCGGCGGGGCCCTGGCCATGCTGGCGTACGTGGTGTTCCCCGCGTGGGAGACGCCCCGGCTGCCGGGGCGGCTTGCGGACTGGCTCGCCGCCAACGGCCGCTACGCGGCCGCGGTGCTCCGCAGCTACGCCGAACCGACCCGGGAGCGTCGCGCCGACATGCGCAGGGCACTGCTGGAGAGCAGGGAGGCACGTGCCGCCTGGCAGGAGGCCTACGACCGGGCGAAGCAGGAACCGGTCCGCCCCAGGGGCCTGACGTTGCGCGAGGCGGAGGAGGCGCAGGAGGCGCTCAAGGGGTTCGGCCGGGCGGCGATGCTCATGGAGAGCCACGTCCCGGAGGCCGACAGCCGTCTCGTCCCCGCGGCGGAGCGGCTCGCCGAGGCCCTGGAGGCGGACACCGCGCAGGCGGCAGTCGACGTGCGCGAGCACAGGAGTCCGGACTGGGGGCGCGTGGAGGAGGCGCTCCACGCGTGGGAGGACGCCGCCGGCAATGGGAGCCCGGTCGTGCGGCGCGAAGCGGAACTGCAGAAACGGGCCTTGGAAGACCTCGCGACAGCCGTGAGCCGCACACCCCTGGAACGGGACGTCGGCTCTGCTCGCGAGGAGCAGCGGGTGCGGGCGGCCCTGGCTGCGGAAGGTAACGGATCAGGGCCCGCGCCCCGAGGTGGGTGACGGCGCCGGCGGCAGAGAGCGCCGCGCCTCCTGGAACGGGAATAGCCTCCCGGCCGCGTCGAGCGCCCCCACACGTACGCCGGTGTCGCCATCACGACATCGGACCCGCCAGGGTCGGCAGTTCGATCCCCTGGACGTTCCACCGGAAGGACTTCTCCGCCTCGGCCGTCACGATGAGCACCTTGCGGATGCCGGCAATCGGGCCGACGACGAGGAAAGGCTCCGCATCGAGGGTCCGGTTCCTGAGGGTGAGGCGGACGGTGTGGAGCAGCTCGGCCACGATGACCGCCGCAGACAGACCGGACCTCGACAGGCCCAGAGACGACGGGCGACCACCCGTGCGAAGGCGGCAGCAGGTCACGGCCGCCGGTGATCAGTTGTGGTTGCACCGGGGGCCACCCACAAGGTCACCAGCGGTGAGACCGGGTTCGATCACGGCCGAGAAGTCTCCGGATCAGCAAGAACGTGCCCGCGGCGATCAGAGCCACCCCCGCAAGGATCAAGGCCATCCCGATGGCGATCAGAAACGTGCCAATAAGGACTAGAAGCGCCCCAATAAGGACCAAGAGCGTCCCGATGATAAGGAGAAAGATCGCGAGGACGGTCACGGTTGTCTCCTGTCCTCCCTCCCGCTCTGACTTCTTCCCATTCCCGGTGCAAACACTCTGCTTCGCGATCACAGACGGCTCGTCGCGTGCGAGGTCGGCCGACGCCAACCGACAACGACAGAAGCCCACGGCATCTGCACTGGTCAGAGCACATCCACCGCGGCGGGTCTACAGCTCGAGCCAAACGCGTTTGCCGTACGGAAGCGGGACGGCGCCCCAGCGGAGGGCCAGCGCATCGATCAGGGCCAGGCCGCGCCCACCCTCGTCCCCGGCACGCACGAGGGTGGGCAGGCTGCGCGAGCCGTCGGTGACGGCCGTCCGGGCGCCGCGCTCGGTGGCGTGAACGGTGATGAGCAGGGTGCGGCCGCCCGCGTGCTTGATCGCATTGCCCACCAGCTCGGACACCAGCAACTCGGCGACATCGGCGAGGCGGGTGAGACCAAGGGCGGCGAGCCGCTCGGCGACCAGGTCTCGGGCCAGGGCCGCGGACCGCGGCTTACACGACATGACGCCCACCCGCTCGGCCGCCGCCCCGTTTCCCCGCCGGGACTGCGCCCGCCTCCTCATCGAAGAGGCCGCCACGGGGACGGAGGCCCAGGCGTCCACGTCGGGGCGGTACACACCGGCACGGGGCCGGCGAGCCTCGCGGAGTGGGACGGATACGCCGCCGTCCCAGGTCATCACCTGGACAAGTGGGGTTCTCCGGCACTGACGACCGGTGGCCCGCCATCCGTAGAGCCGACGCCGATCGGGCTCGACGCCAGCGGCCCGGATCTGGGCCATGACCCCCTCATTTCCGCGCGTCAGGAAATTAACGACGCCCACGCTACGTCGGTCGCCTCACCTGAAGCACGAGAAGTTTCCATTGGGTGTGAAATAAACGCACGGGAGGTCCGCCCGGGCGGCCACCGACCGGTCAGGCCCCCTCCGAGACATCGCCACCCAAGGTGCCGGTGAGGTAGTGCTGCACGACCGGCCCGATCAGGCGGACGACCTGCTCCCTGGGCATGTCGGCGATGCGGTCGACGGCCCAGACGTAACGTGTCATGGCCAGACCCACGATCTGTGTGGCGACCAGGTCCGAGCGCAGCCCTGCCTCGTCGTCGGGCAGGCTCGCCGACACGACCTGCAGGACAAGAGCGGAGAAGACGGCGCGAAGGCGCTCCGGCGAAGGGTTCGTGGCTTGCGGCGAGGATGATCGAACGCAGGATCTCCGAGGTGGCCGGATCGTCCCACATGGACAGCGCCGCCTCCACAAAGGCCCGCCCGCGCTCCTCGAGCGGCACCTTGGCGGCCTCGGCAATGCCCTCACCGAAGGCCTCCGGCGGCTCCAGCGCCGCCTTCAGCAGCCCCATCTTGTTGGAGAAGTAGTAGTTCACCAGGGTGGGGTCCACATCGGCGGCCTGCGCCACGGCCCGCAACGAGGTCCCGCTGTAACCCCGCTCGGCGAAGGACGTGCGCGCCGCCGCCAGGATGCGATCCGCCTGTGCGCCGCGCTCCCCCCGGGGACCCCTGCCCGCTCGTACCACCGTGCCCCGCCATCTCCTTTGCCGGTTCCGCACTCGCCGGATCTGGCCGCGACGAAGTTTCACCACGCGCTGAAACTTGTTTCAGCTTACCGGGAAATCGAGGTCACCGTGCTGTCCGCGCCACGGCCGTGCGCAGTCGCCGGGACACCGCGAACGGCAGTGGCCGTGGGGCGGGTGCGACCGGTGCGGTGAGCGCCCCTTCGCGGAAGCCGGAACCAGCCTCGGAGCGGCTTATCGGCGGTGCCACTCCTCTGCGAGGCGTTGGCAGGAGCGCACCCGGTCGGCGTGGTCGTGGGTGATGGTGGTGATGATCACGGTTGGTCAGAGGACCTTGGAGAGAAAGGCGCGGGTGCGCTCGTGCTGCGGGTCGTGGAGTACCGCCCCGGGCGGCCCCTGCTCCACGACGACACCGCCGTCCATGAACACCACGGTGTCGGCGACCTCGCGGGCGAAGCCGATCTCGTGAGTCACGACGATCATGGTGGTTCCGCTGCGGGCCAGATCCTTGATCACGTCGAGGACTTCGCCGACCAGTTCCGGGTCGAGCGCCGAGGTGGGCTCGTCGAACAGGAGCACCTTCGGTTCGAGGGCGAGCGCGCGGGCGATGGCCACGCGCTGCTGCTGGCCGCCTGAGAGCTGCCGTGGATAGGCGTCGGCCTTGTCGGCGAGACCGACTCGGTCCAGCAGCCGGCGGGCGGTCTCCTCCGCTTCCCTGCGGGGGCGGCGCAGCGCGGAGACGGGGGCCTCGACGAGGTTGTCCAGCACGGTCAGGTGCGGGAAGAGGTTGAAGTTCTGGAAGACGAACCCGATCTGGGTACGCTGCTTCAGGACGTCCTTCTCCTTCAGTTCGTGCAGCTTGCCGCCCAGACGGCGGTAGCCGATGAGCTCGCCGTCGATGCTGATCCAGCCGCGGTTGACCTTCTCCAGGTGGTTGATGGTGCGCAGCAGCGTGGACTTTCCGGACCCGGACGGACCGACGATCACGGTGACCTCGCCGGCGCGGACCTGAAGGTCGACGCCGCGCAGCACTTCCAGCGGGCCGAAGCTCTTGTGGACGCCGTGGACGTCCACCATCACCTCGCTCATCGGCTGTCTCCCACGCGTCCGGGGGCCTTCAGGGGTACGACGGGCTGGTTGCGCTGCGCCGCAGCCACGCGCACATCGCGTACGAAGCGCCGCGCGCGCTGTATCGGGGTGGGCGGCGGGGTGCGGTTGGCGCCCCTGGCGTAGCGGCGCTCCACGTAGTACTGGGCGACCGACAGCAGGGAGGTGAGGACCACATACCAGGCGGTGGCGACCAGCAGCAGCGGGATCACCCGGCCGTTGCGGCCGTAGATCACCTGCACCCGGTGGAACAGCTCGCCGATGGACATCACGTACACCACCGAGGTGCCCTTGAGCAGGCCGATGATCTCGTTTCCGGCGGTGGGCAGGATGGCGCGCATGGCCTGCGGGAGCACGATGCGGCGGATCTGCCGCAGCCGGGGGATGCCCAGCGCCGCGGCGGCCTCCAGTTGCCCGTGGTCGACGGCGATGACACCGCCGCGGACGATCTCGGCGGCGTAGGCGGCCTGGTGCAGCGTCAGCCCGATGACCGCGGCGCCGATGGTGCCGATGAGGCTGTTGCTGTCGACGGACCAGAACACCGGCCCCAAGGGGATGCCGATGCCCAACTCCTGGTACAGCGCGCTCAGATTGAACCAGAACACCAGCTGGACGATCATCGGGATGGACCGGAGGACCCGGATGTAGGTGCAGGCGACGGTCTGGAGCACGGGGCTGCGTGACAGCCGCATGAAGGCCAGGACGGTGCCGAGCAGGAAGCCCAGCACGGTGGCGTAGGCGGTGAGCTGGAGGGTCACCCACACGGCCTGGACGATCGTCTCGGACAGGACGTAGTCGCGGAAGACGCCCCACTCCCAGACCGGGTTGGTGGCCGGCCCGTGCACGAACTGGGCGACCAGCACGGTCACGGCGACGGCCGCCGCCCACCGGGCGTAGTGGCGGACGGCGACGACCTTGAGCGTTGCCGGGTCGTCCGGGACGGGCCGGGCTCCAGGGCCGGCGGCCGGCGAGGTCGCGCCGGGTGGCGCGATGCCGGAGTCGGTGGTGAGTCCCATCGTGGCGTTCCTGCTCACTGGTTACTCGTGTTCGGGCGGGTTGATCCGCGACGCGTCGATCGCGGAGGCGGTGGTGCCCCATTTCTTGAGGATCCGGGTGTACGAGCCGTTCTTGATCAGCTCGTTTACGGCGGCCCGGAACGCCTTGGTGAGCGGGGATCCCTTCTTGAAGGCGAAGCCGACGTCGAGGCGGTGGTACTCGCCGAGGAAGGCGGTCTGCGAGGCGGACTGTGCCGCCTGGTGGCGCAGTCCGTTGATGGTCGACATGATCACGTCGATGCGGCCCTGCTGAAGCGCGGTGAGAGTCGCCGCGTTCTCCGAGTAGACCTTCACGTCGTACGGCTTCTTGCCGGCCTTCGCGCATACTCCCTTCTGGGCGGTGAGGGTCGCCTCGAAGGTGGTGCCGGCCCCGGTGCCGATGGTCAGCCCGCACAGCTGGGTGAGGTCGGTGACCTTCGACCTGAGTGCGGTGCTGCCCTTCTTCACCGCGAAGCCCTGGCCGTCGTTGATGTAGGTGACGAAGTCGATGGTCTTCAGGCGTTCCGCGGTGACGCCGAAGTTTCCGGTGCCGAAGTCGTACTTGCCGCTGCCGAGGGCGGGCAGGATCGTCTCGAACGAGGCGTCCTGACGCTGCAGTCTGACGCCGAGGACCTTGGCCACCGCGTCGGCGAGATCTATGTCCTGGCCTGCGGGCGCCTTGTCCGGGCCGTTCGGGTAGTAGGCGCCGGGCGGGAACCCGATCGAGCTGCCGACCCGCAGCGTGCCCGCCTTGCGTACGTAGGCGGGCAGCAGGGCGGCGACGGAGTCCACCTTGCGTACGGCGGCGACCGGGTCGTCGGCCGGGGCAGGGGACGCCTGGGCACCCACCGCTGTGCCGCCGGGGGTGTTGCCGGTTCCACAGGCGGTCAGCGCCAGCGCGGGCAGCAACGCGATGCCGGCGGCGACGCGGAGACGGGTTCTCATTGCTCGGAGGTTCACAGGTCGGCTGCCTTTCCCGTGCGTGCCGAACGTGCTCCGGCCGGCAGGTGCTTCTCGAAGGACAGCGGGCCGATGGTTTCCGGGTCGGCCTCCGTGCCGAACGGCGGGGCGTCGTATCTGCGGAAGACGCCGTCCGCCACCGGCTCTCCGCGCTCGCGTACCAGGAGCAGGACACCGCCGTACGGCGCGGTGAACTCCTCGTCGTGGCAGGCGAGTTCGGCGAGGAAGGTCATGTGCCCACCGCCGCGAGGTTCCGGGTGCCGCGCGCCGCCCGCTCGGCATCGCGTCGGGCAACCTCCGCGCGCACCAGCGGGATCACGAACCGGCCGAAGTCGATGGCGTCGCCCAGCAGGTCGTAGCCGCGGGCGGAGAGGATGTCGACGCCGAGGTCGTAGTAGTCCAGCAAAGCCTCGGCGACCGTCTCCGGTGTGCCGACCAGGGCATTGGAGTTGCCCGCGCCACCGGTGGCGGCGGCCGTCGGGGTCCACAGGGCCCGGTCGTAGCGTTCCCCCGCCTCGGCGATGGCGATCAGCCGCTGCGAGCCGGTGTTCTCCGGGGCGCCACCGCGGTGACGCCGTACGAGACCCGCCTCGCGCCGCTCCCGGATGGCTCCGACCGTGCGGTGTGCCTTCTCCCAGGCCAGTTCCTCGGTCGGGGCGATGATCGGCCGGAACGCGACCTGGATGCGCGGCACGTCGGTGCGGCCCGCGGCCTTTGCGGCGGCCTTCACGGCTTCGATCTGCTCGGCGGTCTTCTCCAGGGGCTCTCCCCACAGGCAGTAGATGTCCGCCTCGGCGCCTCCTGCGGCGTAGGCGGCGGGCGACGAACCGCCGAACGAGACGCCCGGGCGAGGCTGTTGCACGGGGAAGACGTCACTGACGAAGTCGTGGAAGCGGTAGTGGTCACCCTCGTGGTC
Source organism: Streptomyces sp. NPDC046931 (assembly GCF_040644655.1). Lineage (NCBI taxonomy): Bacteria > Bacillati > Actinomycetota > Actinomycetes > Kitasatosporales > Streptomycetaceae > Streptomyces > Streptomyces sp. NPDC046931. The sequence continues at coordinate 39,564 of NZ_JBEYWX010000036.1, read as the reverse complement.
GAAGGGCTCGCGACTGGTCCAGATCTTCTTGACGACCCGGATGTACTCGCGGGTGCGGGCGTAGCGCTCGTCCTTGGTGAGGGTGTCGCCCTCCCGGACCTGCTCGTGATCGTTGCCGCCGGTGATGAAGTGCACCGTCAGTCGTCCCTCGCTGATCTGGTCGAGGGTGGCGAAGGTCTTGGCGGCGAAGGTGGGATACGAGACGTTGGGCCGGTGGGCGAGCAGGATCTGAAGACGGTCCAGACGACTCGCGACATACGCGGCGGCCGGCGCCGGATCCGGCGAGCCGGAACCGTAGGCGAACAGCACCCGGTCCCAGCCGTGTTCCTCGTGGGCCCGGGCGAGCCGGAGCGTGTACTCCTTGTCGAAGGCGGCGCCGGAGCGCGGGGTGGTTTCGGAGCCGTCGTTGGTGGCGGCGATGCCGAGGAACTCCACGGGCATGGGGGATGGCCTTTCCTCAAGTCCTCTGGCGCCGTGCCCTTCCGTGGGCAGTACGCGGGCACGGCGGAGCATCCCTCGGTGCGGCCGGGGTGCGACCGCACTTCAGGGTGCCGTGAACCGGGTGGTGGGCAGGTGTGATGACGCCGGGGCACGAGCCTCGGGCGGGGTCGGACGGCGGCAGCAGGTGTCGGATCTCGCAGGACCGTCCATACGCGGATTCAGCGCACTCCGCGCACGCGTACGCCGGTGCCGCGAAGGGAGTAACTCGGCCCGCGACGGGGTCACCGAGGGAGGGAAGGGCCGGTCAGACGGCCCGCTGCCGCGTCAGGCGCAACACGCGGCGGACCACACCCGACCGAAGTCGATGTGGTCACGGGTGACCAGGTGCTGCTCGGCATTCATGCGATCAATTGAGCAGTACATCTCGCTTCTCGTCAACCACGGCCCGGATGCCGGACGGGCGTTGTGCGGTTCCTGTGCGTGGTTGACACATGCGCGTGGTGCGCCCATACGATCGAGGCCGTTCCGGCTCCGCCGCGCGCGGCGCGGCGGCCGCACCGGCCGCGTTGAGGGACGTGGCGACCGTGATGACGCCGAATCCAGCCACCACCCGTGCCCGCACGGGCCTGCTCGGAATTCACGAACGTGCGCCGCCGGGTGGTCTCCGACGCCCGCGCCTCCCTCCCTGGAGAGCCTCCTGATGGTCTCGCCATCCGACATCGCCCATTCCTCCCGTGTCTCCGCATCCGTCCCACGCGCAGGACACCTGACAGCCCCCGGCCACACCCCGGGCCGCCCAAGCCCCGAAGACGAGTCGCCACGGATCGTGCCGCGCCGGCATGTCGGCCGCCGGCTGACGGCTGCCGCGGCGCTGCTGGCCTTCGCGATGGTGGTCAACTCCGTCGTCCGCAACGACGCCTTCCAGTGGGACGTGGTCGGCCGGTACTTCACCACCGCCGCCGTGCTCGACGGTCTGCTGCTCACCCTGTGGCTGACCGGCGTGGTGATGGTGCTCGGCTTTCTGCTCGGCACCTCCCTGGCCGTCATGCGGCTTTCCGGCAACCCCGTGCTGAGCGCGCTGAGTTGGGGCTACGTATGGATCTTCCGGTCCACCCCGCTGCTGGTGCAGCTGCTGTTCTGGTTCAACATCGGCGCCCTCTACCCGACGCTCGGCCTCGGCATCCCCTACGGTCCTCAGTTCGTCACCGTCAAGACGGTCAACCTGCTCGGACCGACCCTCACCGCAGTCGTCGGCCTGACTCTGCACGAAGCCGCCTACGCCGCCGAGGTGGTGCGCGGCGGCATCCTCTCCGTCGACTCCGGCCAGACGGAGGCCGCCCAGGCTCTCGGCATCGGCAGACGGCGCACCCTGCGCAGGATCGTCATCCCGCAGGCGATGCGCTCCATCGTCCCGACCGCGGGGAACATGCTGATCGGCACCCTGAAGGGCACCAGCATCGTCAGCGTGCTGGCCGTGCACGACCTGCTGTACTCGGTGCAGTTGGTCTACAACCAGACCTACCAGGTCATCCCGCTGCTGATGGTCGCCACTCTCTGGTACTTCGCCGTGACGACCGTCCTCGGCGCCGGACAGTACTACGTCGAGCGCCACTACGCGCGTGGCTCCGCCCGCGCGCTGCCGTCCACACCTCTGCGGAGGCTCAGGGTCCGTCTGACCGCACTGCGTGCCGGCCTGTCCGGGGCGACCGCGTCCGGCGCCCGCGGGGCGGTCGACCGTGGCCGGTGAGCCCACCCGCAGTGTTGCCTGCCCCACATTCCCTATTGATTTAGTAGGGAAGCATTGACGGCCCGCCCTGGGGGTGCGCAGGATGATGCACATGTCCCGCACGCAGCAACGACTGGTTCGTCGTCGGCATGTCGACTTTGGTCACGTCGTCAGCGCCGCCTGCTGTCGCGCGTAGGGCACGCGGCTCACACCTTGCGCGTGCCGACTCCGCTCCTTCCCTCTCATCCCGGGTGATCAGGCAAAACCGTCTACCACGCCTGTCGACCCGACGTACTTCTGAAGGGCGCCCGCCATGACCACGGCATTTCCGGCCCAGGCCACCCCATCGGATTCACCAGTCCCCGACATGCGCCGTCTCCGCCTCGTGGGCGACCCCACGGCGAGCGGCACCGGGGCGCACGCTTCCCCACCCCTCGTCGGCTACCTTGTGCTCGTCCCCGAGGGCACCGATCCCGCCCAGCTCTTCGCCGAGGATGTGCCACGGCCGGAGATCCGACCGGTCGCCTACAGAGACTGGCCTCCCGCGCAGCAGACGGGAGACGGTGTCATCCGCATCGATTCCGTGCGCCATGCCGCAGAACTGAACGGACGTGAACTCGACCTCACCTACCTGGAGTTCGGCCTGCTGGCCCATCTCGTGCGGCATCCCAACCAGGTGCATTCGCGGGAGCAGTTGATGGCCGGCATCTGGGGCTACGACCACATCGGCGACGGCCGCACCGTGGACGTCCACATCGCGCGGCTGCGCCGCAAGCTGGGCAGAGCCCACCGGCACCGGATCGTCACCGTACGGCGCGTGGGTTACAAGTACGTACCTGACCGGCAAAACGGCCTCAACCCCGCACCCTGCCACCGACCTTGAGGAGACCACCGCCATGGGCGCTGCCACTGCGCCGTCCGGACCCGCCTCGGAATCCGACCGGACCGGGCCCGGCCGTGCGCACTGGCTGCGCGTGGCCCGCGAGGCGGCGGACGACCTGGCCACGGACGCGGTGTCCAGGGAGCAAGCAGGCAAGCCCCCGTTCGACGAGGTGTCCAGACTGCGTGAGGCGGGACTGCTGACGCTCCTCGTGCCGGCCGAGCTCGGGGGAGGCGGCGCGGACTGGCGCACGGCCTACGCCGTCGTCCGGGAGATCGCCGCCGCCGACGGCGCGATCGGTCAACTGATCGGCTGTCACTACTTCCTGTCATGGAGCGCCGGGTTCTTCACCGAGCCCGCTCTCGCCGCCCGGTTCGAGCGCCGGTCCGCGGCGGAGGACTGGTGCTGGGGCGGTGGATTTGCCCGTCAGGAACCACCTCTGACGCTGAACACGGCATCCCGTGGCTATGGGCTCGATGGTCGTCAGAGCTACGCCACGGGGGTCCAGGTCGCCGACCGCCTCGCCGTGCGGGCCGTACGAGCCGACACCGGCGAACCACTCGCCGTCCTCGTCGATCCCGCCCATCACGGCGTGCGGATCGAGGGTGACGCCGACACGTTCGGCCAGCGGCTTGCGGCCGGCGGCAGCGTGGAGTTCGACGCCGTACCGATCGCCGCCGACGACATACTCGGATCCCTGTCCGCGGACGAGGACGACCTGTCGCCCCTGGCTGCTCTCACAGCGCCGGTCGGACGTCTCCTCTCCGTCCAGCTCCTTCTCGGCATGGCTGAGGGAGTCCTCGCAGAGGCCCGTGAGTACAGCAGGGCGGGCAACTCACCCTGTCACCCCGCCTGGCCGCTCGGTTCTCCCCAGGACCCGCAGGTGCTGACCGCCTACGGAGAACTCACCGTCCTCGCCCGCTCCGCCTCCGCACTCACCGAGCAGGCACTGGAAGCCGTGCACAGCGGCCTGGCACGCGGCGAGGACCTCACCTACGAGGAGTACGCGGACACCTCGGTTCTGGTGGCCATGGCGGAAGCCGCCGCTTCCAGGGCTGCGCAGGAGTCCACCACCCGCGCCCTCGACATCATCGGCTCCCGCTCCGCGTCCTCGCGGCTGGGCTTCGACCGCTTCTGGCGCAACGCGCGAACCCACACCCTGTATGAGCCCGTCTCCCACCGACTCCGCGATGTCGGGGATTACTTCCTCAACGGTGCGCACCCTCCGTTCGTCCTGCCTGTCTGACCGTGCGATGCCGCTCGGCTGTTCTCCCGCCGAGTCGGCCTGATCGGCATGCGCCATACAACCCGGCGTCCAGGTAATTGTGAACGCCGCACTTCACTCATATGTCGGGCGTTTGAGAATGTGAGACGCACGCGCAGGCGACATTGACTTGGCCGGATTTCGCTGCAACTCTCTTGGCTGTGAGCAAGTCCGAGAACCTCGCCGCGCGCCTGCACGTCGATCTGCGACGTCAGGCCAGCGCCATCTGTGCCGTCGGCGGCTGAACAAGCTGACGGGCACCACTCTCCCGCTCCATATCGCAGTCGGCTGCCGCGACCACACCACTGTCGCCGTAGCCGCCGTAGCCGACTGATTCCTCTCAGGAATTCCTGACGCGGTCTCTTTCCCCTTTTGGTGTCCGCTTCGCCGGCAGCCCATCGCCGAGCACCACTTTCCTTCGGCGCTTCTTCACGCCGACGATTCCACACCAGTCCCCCATCGCACGAACAGGACCTTTCCATGGCCACGACGGTATCGAACCGACGCCAGTTCCTCTCTCTGCTCGGTCTTTCAGCGGTGGCCGTGAGCTGCGGCACCGCAACGGGGGCCACTTCCGGAAAGGGCCAGACCAAGACGCTTCGATACCAGGGCTGGGCGGGCCAGGTCACCCTGCCGGAGCTGGCCGAGGATCTCGGCTATCTGGAGGACGTGAAGCTGAAGTGGATCGGTAACACGATCAGCGGGCCGCAGGACATCCAGTCCGCGGCCACGGGCCAGGTCGACTTCGGCGGGGCGTTCAACGGCGCGGTCGTCAAACTCGCCGCGAACGGGGCCCCCATCAAGGCCGTCATCAGCTACTACGGCTCCGACAAGTACGCCTACAACGGCTTCTATGTGCTCGAGGACAGCCCGATCCGATCGGCCAGGGACCTGATAGGCAAGAAGGTCGGCATGAACACCCTCGGCGCCCATTCCGAGGCCATGCTCGACATCTATCTGCAGCGAGGCGGTCTCTCCCGTGCGGAGGCCGGCAAGGTCGAGCCTCTGGTGGTGCCTCCGGTCAACGCCGAGCAGACGCTGCGTCAGAAGCAGATAGACGTGTCCGTGCTCGGCGGCATCCTGCGCGACAAAGCCCTGGCAGCCGGGGGCATCCGACCGCTGTTCACCGACTATCAGCTGCTCGGAGCGTTCAGCGCCGGCACCTATGTGATGACCGACCGCTTCTTGAAGCAGAACCCCGACACGGCCCGGGTCTTCGTCACCGGCGTCGGGAGAGCCATCGAGTGGGCCCGTTCCACTGCGCACGACGACGTCGTGGCCCGGATGGCGGACATCGTGAAGAAGCGCGGCCGGAACGAGGACACCGCACCGCTGAAGTACTGGCGGTCCTTCGGGGTCGCCGAGAGGGCGGGCCGGATCACCGGCAAGGAACTGCAGTTGTGGATCGACTGGCTGGCCGAGCGCGGCGACATAAAGAAGGACCGGGTCGCGTTGGCCGACCTCTACACGAACAAGTTCAACGCGGCTTCTTCCCCTGCGACGAGCGGGAGCTGACCTCATGCCGGAGAACACCACACCCAAGATCGCACTGAAGAAGGTGAGCAAGGAGTTCGCCGTCAAGGACCGAGCGGCCCGTCAGGTCGGACAGGCGACCCGGTTCACCGCCCTCGACGGAATCGACCTGGAGATAGCGGCCGGCGAGTTCATGGTCCTGGTCGGTCCGAGCGGCTGCGGAAAGTCAACCCTGCTTGATCTCCTCGGCGGTCTCGCCCAGCCCACCAGCGGACAGATCCTGTTGGACGGCAAGACGGTCGCAGGCCCGGGCCTGGACCGCGGCATCGTGTTCCAGCAGTACGCACTGCTGCCCTGGCGCACGGCGCAGGGAAACGTCGAGTTCGGCCTGGAAGCCACCGGCTCCCCACGACGTGAACGTGCCGCACGCGCCAGGGAGTTCTTGGACCTGGTCGGCCTGTCCGGGTTCGAGGACCGCCATCCGCATGAGCTGTCGGGCGGAATGCGCCAACGGGTGGCGATCGCCCGCAGCCTCGCCTACGACCCCGATGTGCTCCTGATGGACGAGCCGTTCGCCGCGCTGGACGCCCAGACCCGGGAGTCGCTGCAGGACGAACTGCTGCGCATCTGGCAACGCACCGGCAAGACCGTCGTCTTCATCACGCACGGCATCGACGAGGCCGTCTACCTGGGACAGCGCGTCGCCGTCATGACATCGAGGCCGGGCCGCATCAAGCAGATCGTGCCGGTCTCCCTCGGCTCTCGTACGGCAACGGACGACCTGCGCTCCAGCCCGGAGTTCGCGCGCTACCGGCACCGCATCTGGTCGCTGCTGCACGACGAGGTGGCAAGGGCCCAGCAATTGGAGAAGGAGGAGGCCTCCGTATGAGCTTCACAACCGGCACGGCCACCGACAAGACCAGGGCGCCGGCCTCCGCCGGCGCCGCCGATTCCGTCCCCGCTGCATCCACCGCCGCTTCCGCGTCGTTCCCGCCACCCGGTGCACCGGCGTCGAGCACACGCCTGGTCCCCTTCCCGGCGGCCGGTGTCCGCCGGGCGGTCAGCCGACTGCCGTACCTGCTGGTGAAGGGCGCAACCAAGTCCGCGGCGATCGTGGCTCTGGTGCTCCTGTGGGAGACCGCGCCGCGACTCGGCCTGGTCGACCGAACCTTCCTGCCGCCGTTCAGCGAGGTCGCCCGCGCCTGGTGGGAGCTGGCCGCCGACGGTCAGCTGGCCGACAACGCACGCGCCAGCCTGGTGCGCTCGTTCAGCGGATTCGGTATCGCCGTGGCCGTCGCCGTGCCGCTCGGCCTGCTGATCGGCTGGTACCGGCCGGTCGCCGATCTCCTCGGGCCTCTGCTGGAGGTCTTCCGCAACACCGCCGCGCTGGCCCTGCTTCCGGTGTTCGTGCTGCTGCTGGGCATCGGCGAGACCTCGAAGATCTCCATCGTGGTGTACGCGTGCACCTGGCCGATCCTGCTCAACACCGTCAGCGCGGTCCGCAATGTCGACCCGACCCTGCTGAGGCTGGCGAAATCGATGGACCTGCCCGCGATCCGGCTGTTCCAGAAGGTCATTCTGCCGTCCTCGGTACCGATGATATTCACCGGCATCCGGCTGGCCGGAGCGGCGTCCATTCTGGTTCTGGTCGCCGCCGAAATGATCGGCGCCAAGGCGGGCCTCGGCTACCTGATCAACGCTTCGCAGTTCAACTTCGCGATCCCGCAGATGTACGCGGGCATACTCACGATCTCCGTCATCGGCGTTGCTTTCAACCAGTTGCTGGTGACCGTGGAGCGGCGGCTCAGCTCCTGGCGCGTACCAGGCGGCGGCTGACTCGGTCACCCTCACGTCCCGCTGGGCCTTCCCCGATCCCCTTCCCACCTCCCGATCGTCCCGCTGCTCCTGATCCGAGGATTCCCATGACCGCCACCAGCCCCCGTCGGCTCCACCTCAACGCCTTCCTCATGAACGCCGGCCACCACGACGCCGCCTGGCGCCACCCCCGCACCCAGCCCGAACGGGTCACCGATCTGCGGTATTTCCAGCAACTCGCGCGGACCGCCGAGCGTGGTCTGCTCGACTCGGTCTTCCTCGCCGACGGTCTCGCCCTGTGGGGCAAGGTCCGGCACAACGCCCTCGGCGGTTTCGAACCGCTCACCCTGCTGTCCGCCCTGGCGGCGGTCACGGAGCACGTCGGCCTGATCGCCACCGTCTCCACCACCTTCAACGAACCCTTCCACACCGCCCGCAAGTTCGCTTCCCTGGACCACATCAGCGGGGGCCGGGCCGGCTGGAACATCGTCACCTCCGGCACCGTCAACGAGGCCCGCAACTTCGGGCAGGACGAGCACCTGGAGCACCGGCTGCGCTACGAGCGGGCACGGGAGTTCGTCGAGGTGGCCACCAAGTTGTGGGACAGCTGGGAGGACGACGCGATCCTGCTCGACCGCGAGCGCGGCGTCTACGCCGACACCGACAAGGTGCGGGAGATCAACCACCGTGGTGGGTATTTCGGGGTGCAGGGCCCCCTGAACGTACCGCGCAGCCCACAGGGATACCCGCTGCTCGTGCAGGCCGGCTCGTCGGAGGACGGCAAGGAGTTCGCCGCCCAGTACGCCGAGGCCGTCTTCACCGCCCAGCAGACCCTCGCCGACGGCCAAGCCTTCCACAAGGACCTCAAGTCCCGGCTGGCCCGCTACGGCCGCACCGAGGAGCAGCTGCTGGTCCTGCCCGGCATCGCCCCCGTCATCGGCTCGACCGAGGCCGAGGCCCGCGCGCTGGAAAAGGAACTGACCGACCTTCAGGTCCCCGAATACGGGCTCGCCCAGCTGTCCGCGATGCTCGGCACCGACCTGACCGGGCTGCCGCTGGACGGACCGCTGCCCGACCTGCCCGAGGAACGGGACATCAACGGCAACAAGAGCCGCTTCACGCTCGTCGCCGAGCTCGCCCGCCGCGACGGCCTCACTCTGCGCGAGCTCATCGCCCGCCTCGGTGCCGGCCGCGGTCACCGGGTCTACGCCGGCACGCCGGAGCAGATAGCCGATCAGCTCGAGGAGTGGTTCACACAGGGTGCCGCCGACGGCTTCAACATCATGCCGCCCCATCTGCCCGGCGGCCTGGAGGACTTCGTCGACCACGTGGTGCCGATCCTGCAGCGGCGCGGCCTGTTCCGCACCGAGTACACCGGGCGCACCCTGCGTGAGAACTACGGTCTGGCCCGTCCCGCCAACCGGCTGACCGCGGCGGCCGCAGCGCAAGGACGGCCCGCATGACCGGGCTGGAACTCACCACGGACGTCCTGGTGGTCGGGGGCGGCCCAGCTGCCACCTGGACCGCGCTCACGGCGGCTCAGGACGGAGCGGACGTCGTTCTCGCCGACAAGGGCTACTGCGGCACGAGCGGTGCCACCGCCTCCGCCGGAACCGGCGTCTGGTACGTCCCCCCGGAGCCCGCCGCCCGGGAAGCGGCCATGGCGAGCAGAGAGGCACTGGGCGGGTTCCTGGCCGACCGGCGCTGGATGAGGCGGGTGCTGGACCAGACGTACGCGGGCGTGAACGAGCTGGCGGCGGCCGCACGCTACCCCTTCCCCACGGGGCCGGACGGAAAGCAGCTCAGGATCGGACTCCAGGGGCCGGAGTACATGCGCAGGATGCGGATCCGCGTCCAGCGGGCCGGGGCCCGCATCCTCGACCACAGCCCGGTCACCGAACTGCTCACCGACCCATCCGGCGCTGTCGCCGGGGCCAGGGGGCACCGGCGGCAGGCCGGTCAGCCGTACCGGGTACGCGCCGGGGCGGTCGTGCTTGCCACCGGCGGCTGCGCGTTCCTCAGCGGCGCGCTCGGCTGCAACGTGAACACCGGCGACGGTGCACTGTTCGCCGCCGAGGTGGGCGCGGAGCTGTCCGGGATGGAGTTCTCCAACGCGTACGGCATCGCACCCGAGGGCACCTCCGTCACCAAGACCGCGTTCTACTCCTTCGCGACCTTCTACCAAGAGGACGGCACCGTACTGGAGGGTGCTGCCAGCCAGGGCGGCCGGTCCGTGATCGCGCGTGCGCTGCTCGACGAGAAGGTGTACTGCCGTCTGGACCGGGCGGACGCGGCTGCCCGACAGGCGATGCGGCTGGCCCAGCCCAACTTCTTCCTCACCTTCGACCGGCTCGGCATCGATCCCTTCACCCAGCGCTTCGCCGTCACGCTGCTCGCGGAGGGCACCGTCCGCGGCACCGGCGGCATCCGTATCACCGGCGACGACTGCTCCACGACCGTCCCCGGGCTGTACGCGGCCGGGGACGCGGCGACCCGTGAGCTGATCTGCGGCGGCTTCACCGGCGGCGGCAGCCACAACGCCGCATGGGCCATCTCTTCGGGCACCTGGGCGGGCCGGGGCGCTGCCCGCCATGCCCGCGCCCTCGGTGCCCGGGCCGGCACGAGGCGCCTGGCGGCAGCGGGCGGAGCAGGACTCCGGCCCACCGGGACACCCGGTCCGGCCGACGGCTTCCGTGACGTGGTCACCGCCGTCCAGGACGAAGTGCTGCCGTACGAGAAGAACTATCTGCGCCACGGCGACCGGCTCACCGCCTCGCTGGGGGCGCTCGACAGCCTCTGGGAGGAGTCGCGCGCATCCCTGCGTGCCGGGGGCGGAGGCGCCGTACGGGCCCGGCAGGCTGCGGCGATGGCGGCGCACGCCCGCTGGATGTACGCCTCGGCGCTCGCACGCACCGAGAGCCGGGGCATGGCCAAGCGGCTCGACTTCCCGGCACGCGACCCCGGGCAGCACCACCGCATCGTCACCGGCGGCCTCGACCAGGTGTGGACCCGCGCCGAGCCCCTGACGACGGAGCCCACCGCATCGACGGCGCCGACCGCGGCACTGGAGGTGGCCTCGTGATCGAACTGGTCTCGGCGGAACGCTGCATCACCTGCGACAAGTGCATCAAGGTCTGCCCGACCAACGTCTTCGACCGCGGCGAGGACGGAATCCCGGTGCTCGCCCGCCGCGACGACTGCCAGACCTGTTTCCAGTGCGAGGCGAACTGCCCGGCCGACGCGCTCTACGTCGCACCCCTGACCCGCCCACTGCCCGACGACTCCCCCGACCGGGACGAGGAGCACCTGGACCGTACCGGCCTGCTCGGCAGCTACCGCCGCCACATCGGCTGGGGGCGGGGCCGCACACCGGGCGCCCTGCGAGCCGTCGGCCCTCCCCTCGGACCGCCGGGTGCCAAGGGCCCGTCCCTGCCCATCACCTCCTGACGGCCTCCCGACCGACCACCTCCTCGCTGATCACCTCCCGAAAGGAACACCCGAACATGACCACCGGCACCGGCTTCGACATCCGCAGGATCGGCGGCCGTATCGGCGCCGAGATCCTCGGTGTGGACCTCTCCACCGACCTCGACCCCGCCGTCGTCACCGAGATCAACTCCGCACTTCTGGAACACAAGGCACTCGTCTTCCGCGACCATAACCTCGACGACGCCGGCCAGCTCCGCTTCGCCTCCCTCTTCGGCGAGCTCACCACCGCACACCCCACCGTGCCCTCCGTCGAAGGCCGGCCCCAGATCCTGCCCGTCGACGGCGACGAGGGCATCCGCGCCAACCACTGGCACACGGACGTCACCTTCGTCCGGACACCCCCGAAGGCTTCCACTCTGCGCAGCATCGTGGTACCGCCCTACGGCGGCAACACCCTCATCGCCAACGCGGCCGCGGCCTACCGGGACCTGCCCGAGCCGCTGCGCGAGCTGGCGGACAGGCTGTGGGCCGTACACACCAACGACTACGACTACGCCGCCCCGAAGAGCGAGAAGGCGGCCGAGCACCGCAGGCGGTTCGTCTCCCGGAAGTACCGCACCGCCCATCCGGTCGTCCGCGTCCACCCCGAGACCGGGGAGCGCGGGCTGTTCATCGGCGGCTTCGCCCAGAGCATCATCGGCCTCGGTCCCTCCGACTCCCGCGACCTGCTGCGCATCTTCCAGTCGTACGTCACCCGACCCGAGAACGTCGTGCGCGTGGCCTGGACGCCGGGCGACCTCGTCCTGTTCGACAACCGCATCACCCAGCACTACGCCCCCGACGACTACGGCGACCTCCCGCGCCTGCTGCACCGGGTGACGGTCGCCGGCGACGTCCCTGCCGGTGTCGACGGCACCCTCAGCCACGTCATCGAGGGTGACGACGCCTCCCACTACACGCCGGCCGCGGCCTGACCACCTCGGCCGCCGGGCAAGGGACACCCGCCCCTGCCCGGCGGCCCGCCCGCAAGGGACACCGGCCGAGTCCATACGGGATAATGCACACATGCGGATCTCAGCCAGGGCGGACTACGCGGTACGTGCCGCGCTGCAGCTCGCCGCGTCACGGGACCACGGGCCGTTGAAGGCCGAGGCCATCGCCGCCGCCCAGGACATCCCGCACAAGTTCCTCGAAAGCATCCTGAACGACATGCGCCGAGGCGGTCTCGTGCTCAGCCAGCGAGGCGGCAACGGCGGCTACCGGCTGGCCAGGCCCGCCGAGTCCATCAGCATCGCCGACGTCATACGCACCGTGGACGGGCCGCTGGTCTCAGTACGCGGGGTCCGCCCCCCGGAGCTGTCCTACACAGGCCCCGCCGAGTCACTGCTCCCCCTCTGGATCGCACTGCGGTCCAACGTGCGCGAGATCCTCGAGGGCGTGTCGCTCGCCGACGTCGCGTCGGCCCAACTACCCGCCGAAGTCTCCGCGTTGACCAGCACCCCGGGGGCCTGGGTAAACCCCTGACACGCTGGACCATTTCCCGTCGATCTCAAAAAGCGAGATAGCGTCGCCCATCATGCGAACACCCTCTTGGGGTCGACGTCACCTTCTGCCACGATCCCTATCAGCCAGGTAGGAATACTAGGGATCTACGGGGGTGGCATGCGAACGCTCGACCGCTCAGGCCGGATGCTGCCCCTTCTCACCTCGCGTCGGCACATCGACCTCGGCCGCACGTCCAGTGCCATCTGTCGGCCCCTCTGACGCCACAGAAGCCGACTCTCTCCAGGAACAACGCCGCCTCCCTGCCCGCTCCGCCCCGTCGGTGGATCGGACACCCCCGGCTGACCACGCCTCCCACGTTCCACGCCTCGGCCCGCGACGGCATGCGTGCCGCCGACGGCCGAGGAGTGGAGTGCCGGTGCGTGCCGACAAGCAGTCGCCTCGCATTTTCGTACCTCCCTGATCACCCATTCCCCGAGAGGACACCTCCGTGTCTGCCGCGAGACCGCTCACCACCATGCGCACCATCGCCGTCACAGCCGCACTCCCCCTTCTGCTCACCGCCTGCGGCTACGGCTCGAAGGCGACCGACGACGGCAAGAAGACCGCGGTCGCGGCGGGCGCCGAGAAGCTCTCCGCCGACGAAGTCAAGATCGGCTACTTCCCCAACCTCACGCACGCCACCGCTCTCGTGGGTGTGCAGGAGGGCCTGTTCCAGAAGGAGCTCGGCGGCACCACGATCAAGGCGTCCACCTTCAACGCCGGCCCCTCCGAGATCGAGGCGCTGAACGCCGGCTCCATCGACATCGGCTGGATCGGCCCGTCCCCGGCGATCAACGGCTACACCAAGTCGAACGGCAAGAACCTGCGGATCATCGGCGGTTCCGCCTCCGGCGGCGTCAAGCTGGTCGTCAACCCGAAGAAGATCAAATCCCTTCAGGACGTCAAGGGCAAGAAGATCGCCACTCCTCAGCTCGGCAACACGCAGGACGTCGCGTTCCTCAACTGGATCGCGGAACAGGGGTGGAAGGTCGACGCGCAGAGCGGCAAGGGTGATGTCTCCGTCGTCCGTACGGACAACAAGATCACCCCGGATGCCTACAAGTCCGGCTCCATCGACGGCGCCTGGGTGCCGGAGCCGACCGCATCCAAGCTGGTCGCGGAGGGCGCGAAGACACTGCTCGACGAGTCGTCCCTGTGGCCCGACAAGAAGTTCGTGATCACGAACATCATCGTGTCCCAGAAGTTCCTCAAGGAGCACCCCGACGTCGTCGAGGCCGTGCTGCGCGGCTCCGTGAAGACCAATGGGTGGATCAACGCCAACCCGGAGAAGGCGAAGGCGGCCGCCAACGCGGCGCTGGAGAAGCTGTCGGGCAAGGCGTTGGCCGCCGACGTCATCGACCCGGCCTGGAAGTCGATCACCTTCCTCGACGACCCGCTGGCCTCCACCCTCAGCACCGAGGCCGAGCACGCGGTGAAGGCCGGCCTGCTGGACAAGCCGGACCTGAAGGGCATCTACGACCTCACGCCGCTCGACAAGGTCCTCAAGGCCGAGGGCAAGGACAAGGCCGACGACGCCGGTCTCGGCGCCGAGTAACGCGTGGCCCGGGCGGGCCGGCGCGAGTGGGGGAACGCCGGCCCGCCCGGGGGGCATACTGCGACCCACGCGTCAGGCCGGCGGCAGCGTCCACCTCTGCGCCGCCGTCCTGTTGCATGTGTAGATCTGCAGTTGGGTGCCGTCCGTCGTGGACGAGTGGGGATCGTCCAGGCACAGGCCGGAGTTGGGATTGGTCAGGGAGCCGTCGGCGCCCGCCGTCCACTTCTGGGCGCCGGTGCCGTTACAGGTGTACAGCTGGACGAGCGTGCCGTTGGTCTTCCCGCTGTTCACCACGTCGAGGCACTTGCCGAGGGTGCGCAGGGTTCCGTCGGCCGCGACCGTCCAGTCCTGGGCATAGGTGCCGTTGCAGGTCCACAGACGGATCGCGGTGTGATCGTCGGTGCCGGAGTTGGCGTCGTCGATGCACTGCGCGGAGTTCACGCCCGAGGTCACGGGCCCCACCCGTGGCTTCGGCGGAGCGGACGTGTCACCGGGGTAGGAGGGCGGGGCGGCGGAGGCGGCCGTGGCCCAGTTGGTGTTCGCAGTGGTGCCGAGCGTGTAGCTGAGCGTCCCCCCGGCGGTGATCGCGGTCTTGGGTGCGTAGGCGTTGTTCCATGCGGACCCGTTGAATGTCGCGGACTGGACATAGGGTGCGTCGTCCGCGGCTCCGTCGCCATTGATCGTCAACGTCGCGCCGGACGGCAGACTGATCACGGCCTGGGAGAACAGAGGAGAGCCGAGGGCGAGGTCCGAGGTACCGGGCGTCATGGGGTACATGCCGAGCGCCGACCAGACGTACCAGGCGCTCATCGTGCCCAGGTCGTCATTGCCGTCGGCGAGCCCGGCGGGGGTGTTCGACCAGATCTGATCCTGGATCGAGCGCACCGTCGCCTGGGTCTTGTAGGGCCGCCCGATGTAGTCGTACTCCCAGGGCAGTTCGATGCTCGGTTCGTTGCCGACCCACGCGTAGCCGTGGGCTCCGGTGTAGCTGCGCAGCACGGTGTCGAGGTAGTCGCTCATCACCTTGTTGCCGCCCTTGGCGGTGGCGAGCCCGGCCACGTTGAACGGCACCATGCCCGAGTAGATCCAGGAGTCGCCCTCGACCATGTCCCTGCCGCTGGTGGGATCGAATCCGCCCGTCCAGGCCCCACTGGCGTTACGGGGCTGGACGAACCCGGAGGCCGGGTTCGCAGTGTTGCGCCAGTCCTGCGCGCGATGGGCGTATGTCTGCTGACTTCGGGTGTCGCCCAGGGCGCCGGCGAAGGCGGAGAGCGCGAAGTCCGCGGTGCCGTATTCCAGTGTCGTGGAGACAGGGCCGTAGAAGTTGCAGCAACCGTAACTGCCGTCGTGAGGCTCGTAGCCCGGATTGTCCAGATAGTTCAGCCCCGGCCGGTCGTTGTTGGCGGTGCTCGCCTGTTTCAGCAGACCGGCCAGCGCCTTCGACGTGTCGAAGTTCCGCGCCCCGAAGGCGTAGTAGTCGGCGATGATCGCGGCTGCCGGGTCACCGACCATGACGAAGGACTCGCCGTCGTACTCCGACCACTTGGGGAAGATCCCGGTCTGGGTGTAGTCGTCGGTCATCGACTGGGCGGTGTCGGAGGCGACCTGGGGGCTCACCAGCGCCTCCAGCTGTGCCTGGGACCGGTAGATGTCCCACCCGGAGTAGTTGGCGTAGGCGGCACTGTGACCGGTGTCGACCACGTGCGTCCTGCCGTCGAATCCGTAGTACTGCCTGTTGGTGTCACTGATGACGTTCGGGTACAGCAGTGAGTGGTACAGCGCCGTGTAGAAGATCTTCTGCTGGTCTGCCGTGCCGCCGGCGATCCGCACCTTGCCGAGTGCCGTGTTCCAGGAGTTGTGGGCATCGGCTCGCACGGCGTCGAAGTTCCAGCCGGCGTTCTCCGCCGTACGGTTGGCGGCTGCGTTCGCCACGGAGACGTAGGAGATGCCCACCTTGGCCTGGACGACCGGGTTCACGGTCGTGTCGAACGTGAGGTGCGCGTTCGAGGCCGCGCTGTCCGCGGCCGGGCCGTGCGGCGCCGGCGTGCCGGCGGCAGGCTTCGGCATCGAGCCGTGCAGTCGCGGCTTGTTCGGCTGCTCGGGGGCATTCTTGCCGGCACGTTCGGTGGACGGCCCGGGCGGATTCTTCCGGTGGGCGAGCGTACTGCCACTCGAGGTGAAGGGGTGGTCGAAGACCATGTCGAAGTAGACGGTGTAGGTGTTACCGGCGCCACAGAATCTCCCGCTGGTGACCTGGCCGCTGACCTCGGTACCGGACACGACGCCGAAACGTGTCGCAGTGCCGCCGTTCTGACTGCCGGTCAGCTTGAAGAGCAGGTTGGCACGAGAGGTGGCGGGGAAGGTGAAGCGCGCCATGCCGCTGCGCGTGGTGGTGGTGAGCTCGGTGGTCACCTTGTTGTCGAGGGCGACCTTGTAGAAGCCCGCCGAGGCGGTCTCGTCGGCGTGTGAGAAGGTGTCCGTCGCGCCGTCGTCGACGGCACCCACCGTGGGCAGCACCGGCACGTCGCCGGCGGCGCCGCAGCCCGGTCCCGCGATGTGCGTGAGGCTGAATCCGGTGATCGAGGAGTCCTTGTACTCGTATCCGCCGCCGGGCGGCCTCGAGGGAGTGTCCGGGCTCCATTGCACCATGCCGAAGGGGACGTCCGCGCCGGGGAAGTCGTTGGCGTCATTGGACGTGCCGATGAAGGGATTGACCAGGTCCGCCGGTGACGACACGAGTTCGGCCGCTCTCCCGGGCGCCGGGTGTGCCGCCGCCAGGGCGACGGGAGCGGGCAGTGCGTAGGCGCCAAGGAGGGCGGCGCCTACGACGGCGCGCAGAGCCGTGCGGATCCGATGGCCGTGAGCAGGACGTCTGCCGGGACCACGCCGGCGGCCGCCGACCGGAATCGAGAACATCGCGATCTGCCTCCTGAAGGCATGTGTTCGGGACGCACCGGGCCGGACGACGAGTGAGGGCCCGGCAGGCGGGGTGGATGGTGCAGCCGGGGACCAGGGCCCCGGCTGCGCAGACGGCACACGTGAGTTGACAACGTTGCCTCGGGCTCCGGTCTCCGGCGGGCCCCTGCGGACCACCGACGGGAGAGGCCGCGGCCCCACAACGACCCATGCGAGATCACCACCGTGACAACGTTGTCTGCGGGTGAGTGAGTGGAGCGCGTTCGATCCAAAGAGCGCCGCAGGAAACTCCGAAGTCCTCTCGCCGCTCCAGCCGCATCAGACCGGCCTGGAGCACTTGTCGCAACGTAGCCAGTGGACGTGCTCACGTCAATATGACGGGTCGTCGGCGCGCACAGGTGGTGCGGGTGCCGGGCCGACTGGCCGTCGGCGAACGCTCCCCGGCGCTAAAGCCTGTCCCGCATCTGGCCGGTTGGGGGCGCGGCGGCGAGATGCAGACGTTGGACACCGCCTCGTGTCAGCAGCATCCCGCTGCTGGTCACGAGGTCATGGGCGGCAGGGCCGATCCTCATGCCGGAGATTCGTCGGCCCTGCGTGCTCTCGACGATGGCCGGCCGGGTCGCCGCTCGCAGGGCCTTCCAGGCAAGACTCGTCTCCCCGGTCAGGAGCTGATGTCTCTCAGGCCCGACCTGCTGCTCGGACCAGCGCACTGCGAGACGGCCGGCCTCGAAGACTTCGCCCTCGCCGTCCTGAATGCGACGTGAGCAAAGGAACTGCACGACGGCCGAGTGCCCGATGTCGGATCTGGGGGCGACTGCGTTGTCCACCAGGACATCTTCAGGTGCGCGAGCCCCGTCCGGCAGAGGCAGGAACGCCTGCCGACCACCGCAGCTCAGAGCCTCCCCGAGTGAGCGATGCAGATGCACCTGGTGAAGGCCCCTTGGGCCGGGGTGACTGCACAGCCAGCCGGACCGTGGCAGGGCTTCGCTGATGCGCTGCCCGATGAGTTGCTCGTCTTCGGGCAGCGACCACACATCGGTCGTCTTCGTGCGGGAGCCAGGAAGAGCCATGGACGCAGCATCGCAGAGGACGAGAACATCACCCGCAGGGGCGTCCGGGACCCCGCTGCCCGTCTCAGGCCGGGAGGACCCTGCTGGCCAATGCGAAGATCACGGGATGTCTCGTGTGATCACCGCATCGGAAGCCTCGTGGATACTCCCGTTCACCGGGCCGGCTCCGCGGGAATTCCGCACGTTGATCGCGGCGCTGCGGCGCGAGGGCGCCGATGGTGTCCGGGACGTCCCTGGGGTCTGTCGCTTCAGGCCCGGGTTCTACCGCTGGCTGCCTACTGGCGGACGAACCTGACGTTGCGGCAGCTTGCACCGCTCTTCGGTGCGTCCAAATCGGCCGCTGACCGCATGCTGCAGCACATCGGCCCACTGCTCGCGCTCAGGTCCCGCAGCCGGTTCCGCCCGGGCACCGTGCTGATCGTGGACGGCACGCTGGTGCCCACCCGGGACCGCTCCATCGCCGCACAGTCGAAGAACTGTCGTTGCTCGACCAACCACCAGGTCGTCGTGGACGCTGATACCCGCCTGGTCGTTGCCGTGGGCCGTCCACTGCCAGGCAATCGCAACGACTGCGAGGCGTGGACCGAGTCGGGTGCAGCCGCCGTGGTGGGCGAGACGACCACCATCGCTGACGGCGGCTACCAGGGCACCGGACCTGTCATCCCACACCGCCGCCCGGCCGACGGCGAGCTGTGCGACTGGAAGAAAGAGCACCACCACTCGCAGAGGCAGGTCCGCGCCCGCGTCGAGCATGTCTTCGCGCGGATGAAGACCTGGAAGATCCTCCGCGACTGCCGCCTGAAAGGCGACAGCGGCCACACTGCCATGCTCGGCATCGCCCGTCTGCACAACCTGCTCCAAGCCGCGCAGGCCACCCGATCAGCACGAGCTCCACCGTGCGCAGGGCCAACAAGATCAGTTACGGGACAGCCTTTGGGCAGTGGCACCGCCTTCGAGCGGGTACCGCCGCAGGACCCTCGTCGCCGAGCAGTCCGTTCTCGGCGGCATGCTGCCGCCTCTGACCAGAACAAACCCGCCCGCCCGACCACGCAGCAATAGCGAAATCCCGCGCCGATCACTACTTCCGAGACGATCACTGAACTTGCACCTCAGAGGTCCTGCAGCTTTCGAAGCTCCACAGAAACTCCAGCTCAGAGCGACCCCACACCACACCACACCACAAGGGTCCTGAAACGATCACTAGATCCCCAAGTCGGCCCGTCACCCATCTAGTGATCACCAATGGGTTTGTCATACGAGGTGCCGTGACGGCTGCCGGCGGCGGGCGCGCCTCAGGGGTCAGGACTCCGTGCCGGACTCCTGGGGGAAGAAGGTGATCAGCGTGGCGGTGCCGTCCTTGTCGACTGTCCGGACCGCCGGCTCGGGAATGCCCTGCGTGGCGACGTCGATCTCCCTGGGGTGCCATACCAGGTGCCGCAGGACGACGGGGTAGCGCGGCGACCGTCCGCCGACGGAGACGGCCACTACGTCGTCCTTCGGGTCGTACCCGATGCTGGCGAAGGGCAGCCGGTTGGCTTCGTACTGGTGCCCGACCTCGGGGTCCAGTACCTCGATGGTGACGAACTCGCCCTGGTGTTCCTCGGTCATCTGGTTGAGGGCGGTCTCCCAGGTGCTGCGGTCGAGCGTTTCGGTGCCGGCCATCGTCGTTCCTCCTCCGGTGGCAATCTGCTCTCCCCACGACGGTAGCCGCAGCCCTGAGCGACTGCCTCGGCCTGACAGGTCGAGCCGTGCGGCCCTGATGGACCTGCCTGGACGAGTCCGGGCCGAAGCCCCACGGGGCGGGCTCCGGTACGGGCGGAGCGGGGGCGGGCACGGCCTGCCGGACCTTCGGATCATCCGCAGAGATCACCCCACCCATGCCCAGCCAACGCATCAACCGCCCCACCGGTTACGGGACAACCTTTAGACCGGCCTGCTGCCGAAGTGGGTGACGGGGCGCTCCAGGCGTTCGCCGTCGACGGTGATGTCGACCTCCTCGTTGTAGAAGGCGAGCAGGCCCTTGATGCCGCCCACCGCGGGCAGCGGCTCCGGGTAGCTCCAGACGATGTTCGGCGGTACGTCGCGCTCGCCCCGGCACGACCAGTACGCGGCGGTGCCCTTGTAGGGGCATCCGGTGCTGTGACCGGTGGGTTCCAGCAGGTCGAGGCGGACGTCCTCGCGGGGAACGTAGTAGCGCGTCGGCAGACCGGTTTCGAAGAGCAGCACCGGTCGGCGGGTGTCCGCCACGACCGTGCCGTCGATCTCGACCACGACATGGCGGCTGCTGGGGATGGCGTCCACCCGCTTGTGCGGGTCGCGCGGGTGGACGAAGATCTCCTCCTCTTCCTCGTACCAGTGGTCCAGCCCCCGGCCGACGCGTCGGAACCACTCGAAGGCGATGTGGTCGGCCAGGTCGGCGGCGGGGAAGGTCCAGGCCGCGTTCTCGACGGTCTCACCGCCGGCTTCGAGGTCGTAGAAGACCTGCGAACCGGTGTGCGTGCCCGTCGCGGGATTCCTCGCCGGACGGAGCAGGTCCGCTCGGACCTCCGCGCGGGGGAAGGCGTAGAGCGGGACGGGGACACCCGGCTCCCAGACCAGGACGGGGTGCCGGCTGTCGACGACCGTCAGATCGCCCTTGCGCCCGCGCACCCAGCGTTCACTCGGCTCCCACAGAAGCCCTTCCCGGGTGGCCCTGACTGTCGGCGCGGTGGGGTACGGGGGCATGACCGGCTCTCCTTCGGCTTGCTCACCGGGCCGCCACGGCGACATCGGCACGGTCCTCGCGCGAGGCCGCGACCTGTCCGGGCGGCCGCACACCCTGGGTACTCCTCGACGGTGCCGTCGGCACGCTCCCACGCCGAGACGGTTTCGTGGGCGCAGCCGTCGGCGGCTACGAGGACCGCACCCTAGAGCCGCCAGTCCCGGCCGCTGTGCCGGGCGGCGCCGGGGCCCGGGCGGGGGGCCTGTTGCCGCCGCTCCTGTTCGATCTCCTCGCGCTGGGCCTGGAGATAGCCCAGGGCTGCGGTCCGCTGCTGCTCCCGTTCCTCCGGGGACTGCTGCTCGTACTCCCGGCGCGCCTCGGCGATGCGCTCGCCGAGCGCGTCGGAGTACGCCCCGACCCGCAGCGCCTCACGCAGGCCGATACGGCCGGAGAGGACCTCCCGGGCCATCTCCTGGAGCGCGCTGTTGCCCGACCGGCTGTCCGCCAGCCGCTGGAGGGACTTGCGCAGGGCCCTGGCGCGGGCCTCGTCGCGGGCTATGTCCATCAGGTCGGCGTCGCCGATCCGGCGTTCCTCGTCAGCCATGGTTCGCGTTCCCTTTCGCCCGCGCCCTAAGCGACGGCCGGATTGTCATAGGTGGCGCCGACCGCCGGGAAGTTCTGGAGGTGGCTGTAGACGGCGGACCCGAGGCCCTCGAGCGCGCCCACTCCACCGTTGACGATGGCCTGTGCCTTGCCGAACATCTCGGTGGCCTGCCCCCACAGCCTGAGGATCTCGGTGATCTCCAGCGCGGCAAGGCCGTAGCCGACCAGCATGCCTGCGCCGCTCCATGACATGAGTGTCCCCGCGGCCAGCTCGATGCCCGTGATGATCAGGCCGTCGGCGATACCGCCGAGGATGCCCTTGATGCCCTCCGCGGTGGAGTACGCGGCGTGCGCGAGGTGCTTGTAGGTGTCGGCGAGGGAGTCGAAGGTCTGGCCGCTCTGGTTGAGCTTCTTGGCCAGTTCGTCGAAGTACACATAGGCCGCGTCGGCGGCGTTGCCGTTCCACGTCGCATCCAGCGCCGCGTTGCCGGAGTTGAGATTCTTCGCGATGTCGTCACAGGCCTTGCCGATGTTCTGCCACACTTCGGCACATTTGGCGAAGGACTCCCAGTCACCCGCGAACCACTGGATCACCTCGTCGAGCGGGTTGAATCCGAAGACCACGTTGTAGGCCTCGGTGATCCAGTATGTGGGGCTCACCAGGTCGCTGACGTCGTTGAAGATGTCGAGCAGCGCGCCCTGGGAGAACTCCTCGGGGGCCTTGGGCGGCGTCAGACGGCTCGACGGCTCGACGGTGTCGGAGAACCCGGACACTCAGCATCCTCCATGCATGGGAGCGGTGTTCAGCGCTTGCTGGTGGGGTAGGTGGCATCGAGTCCGGCCGCGTTGCCGTGGTCGGTCCGGCGGTAGTACGCGGCGCTCTTGGCCAGTTCGGTCTCGGCGGCCCGCAGCACGGACTCGGCCTTGGTGAGCGCCGCGCTCACGCGTTCCAGGACACCGCTGTGCGCCCCCGCGATCATCCCGAAGAGACCGTCGTCGGACACCGCCACATGGCCGTTCTGCTGGGCGTAGCGGCCGGCGTGCTGGAAGTCCTCGGCGGCCCTTGCGACTTGTGCGGCATAGCTGTCGAGGTCGTCCGGGTGGACATCGAATCCCATGCGGGCTCCCCCGTGATCGTTCCTTGGCCTGCGGTACGTTACCCCACGTGCTGAATCCACACAGGGACGATCTACACAGGGAGCTGGAGCGGTCCCCGCTCTCCGCACCGGACTCCCGGGCATCCCGCGCGGAGGTGTGGCATCGCATCAGGTGGTACGTCCTGGCCCTGTCGCTGACCCTCGCGGTGATGACCGGACTCGGGTCCCTCGCCCTGCTCTTCGTGGGCGGAGGCGTCTTCGTCGGCGTCGTCGGTCCGCTGCTGATGGCGGCGGCCGTGGTGGGCTCGGTCAGGGGCTACCGGCGCCGTGAGTGGCCGTGGTTGCTCGGAGCCCTCGCCGTCGAGGTCGCCTGGTTCGCGGTGTTGAGCGTGCTGCTGGACTGAAGCGGCGCGAGAGCCACGGTGCAATCTCCTTCCCGTGGCAGTGCGCAGACTCGCGGCCGCGGCGATCACGGCAGCCGGTGGCTCCCCCCGGGAGCGCGGCCGACGGGTCCCGCCCTGGGGCCCGATATCCGCCGCCGCAGCCGGGCGACGCCGCCCGGAGCACCAGCGGCGGCGTGGGAAGCGTCCGCACGCCGTTCGTTCACAGCCGCACGATGACCAGCGCGATGTCGTCGCGGGCCCCGCCGGCCACACCGAGTTCCGCGAGCAGCGCGTCGGCCATGCGTTCGGGGCTGAGGCTGCAGTAGCGGCGCAGGGCCTCGGTCAGGCGGTTCAGGCCCACCTCGATGTGCTCGTCGCGCCGCTCGATCAGCCCGTCGGTGTAGAGCACGAGGAGGTCCCCGGGCGTGTACGTCTGGCCGGCCTGGGGGCGGGGCACGTGCTGGGGCCGGGCCCCGAGCGGCGGGTCGGTCGCCTGGTCGAGAAGTACGCAGTCGCCGTCGGGGTGCACCAGTACGGGGGGCGGGTGTCCCGCGTTGCTGTAGATGATGAGGCGGCTGTAGGTGTCCACCATGGCCTTGACGGCCGTGGTGTTCAGGGCGCCCTCGACCGACCGGGCGTACAGGCCCACCACCTCCATGGCCTGAGCCGGCCGCTCCAGCGCACGGATGGCCGCGCCCAGCGCGCTGCGCAGCATCCCCATCACGGCGGCGGCCTCGAGGCCGTGGCCGACGACATCGCCGACCGCCACCGAGAAGCGGCCGTCGGACAGGTCCACGACGTCGTACCAGTCGCCGCACACGTTGAGTGAGCCGGTGGCGGGCAGATAGCGCACCGCCACGTTCTCGTGCCGGGCCAGATCGGGCGACTGGAGCATGGCCTCCTGCAAGGTGACGGCCACCTGACGCTCGCGGTTGTGGGCCTGCCGCAGCTCCTCGTTCAGCACCTGCAGCTCACGTGCCCGTGCGTACAGCTCGGCCTCCAGGGCCTCGCGCTCGGTGAGCTGCCGGGAGGTGCGGCGGGCGCTGTGCGCGTGGGCGTGGACGTACTCGGTGACGTCCTCCACCCGGTGGATGATCCAGGCCACGCTTCCGTCCGGACCGCGGATCGGCGTGTTGACGGGGGACCACCAGCGCTCCTCGAAGGCGCCGGGCCGCCCGGCGATGGGGATGTCGTACTTCTGGAGCGCCATGGTGTCGGGCTCCCGGGAGACGAGGACCCGGTGCAGCGAGGCGTTCAGGTTCCGTACGCCGTCGGCCTCGGGATCGGCGGGGTTGTCCGGGAAGGCCTCGAAGATGTGCTGCCCGATCAGGTCGTCCCGGGTCCTCCGGGTCGCGTCCAGATACGCCTGGTTGACCTCCACGATCACCAGGTCGGGGGCCAGGACGAGGTAGGGGCTCGGTGTGGCGGAGAACAGCGCCGCATAGTCCATCTGCGACCC
Source organism: Streptomyces sp. NPDC046931 (assembly GCF_040644655.1). Taxonomy (NCBI): domain Bacteria; kingdom Bacillati; phylum Actinomycetota; class Actinomycetes; order Kitasatosporales; family Streptomycetaceae; genus Streptomyces; species Streptomyces sp. NPDC046931. Next base: position 15,207 of record NZ_JBEYWX010000036.1, on the reverse strand, counting down.
CTGCATCGTCACCGTCTCCCTTCCCGCCCCTCCCCGTGGCCGCCCGTCCCTTCACGCTACGGTCCGCGCAGCTCGGCCGCCCACCGCAAGCACGTGCCCGCGTGGTCAGGGCAGCCGGTCGGCGCCGCCCAGCAGGGTCTCCGGGGCGTGCACCCCGGCCAGACGGGCGAAGCCCAGCGCGTAGTCGTGCAGATTGCGCTGGACCGCGCTCAGCGCGGCGCGGCAGGCCGTGTTGTCGGACCAGGCGGATTCGGGGGCGTCAGGGTGCGCCTGCTCGTGGGCGCGCAGACGGGGGTGCCAGGTCGAGAGGAAGGGGCGCAGCTCATGGTTGAGCATGGTGATCGCGAGGTATTCGACCGTGTGCCCGCCGACGCCGGCCCTCGAGGGGCGGCCGGCCTTGAGGGTGTCGCGGGTCGTGGCGAAGAGCCCGTACAAAGAGCTGAGCGCCTCGCGCAGCAGGCCCTCGTCGTGGCCCAGGGGCTGGGTGGAGACCCGGGTGGCCGTCTCGACGAACAGGTGCCAGGCCATCTGCCGTGCGTCGTTGTTCACGACGAACGTCAGCTCGCTGATCTGCGGGACCCGGACGGTGACCTCGCTGAGGCGCGCGGCGCGGCCGTAGACCTGGAGGATCACCACGGCGAGGGCGCCGGCCAGGCCTCCGGTGATGAGGAACAGATTGCGGCCGCTGACCCGGGTGACGCTGAAGACGGCCAGGCCGGTCGCGGCGCCGACCACCACGGCGGCGAGCAGCCGTAGGCCGTGCAGGCGCACTCCGTTCCGGAGCGTGGTCCACCATGTCATTCCGTCTCGTCCCCCCTTGTCACCGGCCGTCAGCCGACCTTGTCCCGGGCCGTCAGCCGACCTTGTCCCGGGCCGTCAGCCGACCTTGTCCCGGGCCGTCAGCCGATGTGTGCCGCCGCCACGGCCAGAACCAGGGCCGCGCTGGAGGCACAGCCGATCCGGCCGTCGCACGCGGCCCTCACCGCCTCGGCCAGCGGAATATGACGTACCTCCAGGCCCGTCTCGCCGGGCTCCGGTGCGGGCTCGCCCGGCGTCAGGCCCTCGGCGCTCCACAGGTGGACGCGGGCGGGCGTGAGCCCGGGCAGCGGATGCAGGGCGCCCCGCGCCGTCCAGCGGCCTTCGCGGTAGCCGGTCTCCTCGGCGAGTTCGCGACGGGCGGCCGCCCGGCTGTCGCGGTCCTGCGGGTCCAGGTCACCGCCCGGCAGCTGCCACATCGTGCCGGTGAGGTAGTGGTACTGCTCGACGACCAGCAGGCGTCCCTCGACCAGCGCCGCGACCCGCACCTGGTCGGGCACCCGCACCCAGTCGTAGCGGCCCGCGCGCCCGTCGGGCCGCGTGACCTCGTCCTGGTACGCCACGAGGCGGGCGGTCGTGCACAGGGACTCCCGGTGGTGCCGCCTCCAGGGTCCTCGGGTCTCCATGCCGGGAGTTCTGCCCAGGCACCGCGACGCCATGCGCCACCGGCCGTCTGGGTGGGATCTGCGCTCCTGAGCGCAGGGAGGAGGGGACGGGGCACCCGGCATACCGCTCTTCGGGCGGTACGAGGCACGCTGCCGCCGACGCCCGTCGCCGTCCCGCACGGCGGCCTACGCCACGGCCTCCGTCCCGGGCGGGGCCAGGGCCTCGGCCCCCGTCGCCGGCGAGGACACCCGCGCCTTGTCGAACTGCGTCCGGTACAGCTCCGCGTACCGTCCGTCCGCGGCCAGCAGCTCCTCGTGCGTGCCCCGCTCCACGATCCGGCCGGACTCCACGACGAGGATGACGTCGGCGGCCCGTACGGTGGACAGACGGTGGGCGATGACGACGGCGGTACGGCCCTCCAGGGCTTCCGTCAGGGCCTCCTGGACGGCCGCCTCCGAGGTGCTGTCGAGATGGGCGGTGGCCTCGTCGAGGATGACGACGCGCTGACGGGCCAGCAGCAGGCGCGCGATCGTCATCCGCTGGCGCTCGCCGCCGGACAGCCGGTAGCCGCGCTCACCGACGACCGTGTCGAGGCCGTCGGGCAGGGAACGGACGAGGCCGTCGAGACGGGCGCGGCCCAACACCTCCCACAGGTCGTCCTCGGTCGCGTCCGCGCGGGCGAGCAGCAGATTGGCCCGTACCGTGTCGTGGAACAGGTGACCGTCCTGCGTCACCATGCCGAGCGTCTCGCGCAGGGACGCCGCGCTCAGCTCACGCACGTCGATCCCGCCGACGCGCACGGCGCCTTCGTCGACGTCGTACAGCCGCGGCAGCAGAGCGGCGATGGTGGACTTGCCGGCGCCCGAGGAGCCGACGAGCGCGACCGTCCGGCCGGGCTCGGCGCGGAAGGAGACTCCGTGCAGGATCTCGGCTCCGCCGCGGGTGTCCAGGGTCGCCACCTCCTCCAGTGAGGCCAGGGAGACCCGGTCGGCGGCCGGGTAACCGAAGCGGACGTCGTCGAACTCCACCGACACCGGCCCCGCGGGGACACTCCGCGCGCCCGGCTTCTCCTCGATCAGCGGCCTGAGGTCGAGTACCTCGAAGACGCGCTCGAAGCTCACCAGGGCGCTCATCACCTCCACCCGGGCACCCGCGAGGGAGGTGAGCGGCGCGTACAGCCGGGTGAGCAGCAGGGCCAGCGAGACGACGGAGCCGGGCTCCAGGGTGCCGCGCAGGGCGAACCAGCCTCCGAGGCCGTAGACCAGGGCGAGCGCCAGCGCGGAGACGAGCGTCAGGGCGGTGAGGAACGCGGACTGTGCCATCGCCGTCCGCACCCCGATGTCCCGCACCCGCCGGGCCCGCGCCGCGAACTCGGCGGACTCCTCCTCCGGACGCCCGAACAGCTTGACGAGGGTGGCGCCGGGCGCGGAGAAGCGCTCGGTCATCCGGGTCCCCATGGCGGCGTTGAGGTCGGCGGCCTCCCGCTGGAGCCGTGCCATACGTCTGCCCATCCGCCGCGCCGGCACCACGAAGACCGGCAGCAGTGCCAGGGCGAGCAGGGTGACCTGCCAGGACAGGGTGAGCATCACGGCCAGGGTGAGCAGCAGCGTGACGAGGTTGCCGACCACCCCGGACAGGGTGTTGCTGAAGGCGCGCTGGGCGCCGATGACGTCGTTGTTGAGACGACTGACGAGCGCTCCCGTACGGGTACGTGTGAAGAACGCGACCGGCATGCGCTGCACATGATCGAACACAGCCGTCCGCAGATCGAGGATGAGGCCCTCCCCGAGCGTGGCCGACAGCCGGCGGCCGAGGAGCCCGAGCGCCGCCTCGGCGAGCGCGATCACGGCGATCAGCAACGACAGCCCTATGACCCTGCCCTGGTCGCCGTGCGACACGATCGCGTCGACGACGCGGCCGGCGAGTACGGGGGTCGCGACGGCGAGCAGTGCGGTCACCACACTGACCACGACGAACTCCGCGATACGCCGGCGGTGCGGGCGGGCGAAGGCCCCGATGCGGCGCAGCGTCGCACGGGCGAAGGGCCGGTGTTCCCGCTGTGCCGTCATGACACTGTGCAGCTGGTGCCAGGCGGTGCTCTCCATGCTCATGAGTCCGACGGTAGAACCTCCGGCGCCGTGAGGCTCGACGCGCGCGGGCACGGCTGCGCGGGCGCTCCCGTGCCTTGCCCGGCGTGTCAGCCTCCGTCTCCGCGTACGCAACCTCGTGTTGGTGCGGCACGGAAAGCCTCTGCCGATGTGACTGCCGTACGTCTCCCTCAGGGACTCCCCAGACGTGTTCCGGTCCGCCGGGTCCTGTGCCTGCTCCCGCTCGTCCTCGTGCTCGTGGTCGCGGCAGAGCACCGGTCCGTGCTGGCGGAGGGCTTCGGCCACCTGCGGTCGGCCGAGTGGCCGTGGCTGGTGGCCGCGGCCGGTGCGACCTGTCTGACCTGGGTCGCGGCCGCCGTCACCCGGCAGGGCGCGGTGGTGCAGCGGCTGCCGCTGCGGCGGCTGCTGGCCACGCAGTTCGCAGCGGGCGCGGCCAATCACCTGCTGCCGACCGGGCTCGGCGCGAGCGCGGTCAACCTGCGCTTCATGACGGTGTGCGGGGTGCCGCTCGCACGCTCGTCGGCCGCGCTCGCGCTGTACATGCTCGCCGAGGCGATCACCCGGGTCGCTCTGCTGCTGGTCCTGCTGGTGACGTCCCCGGACGCGCTTCACCTCGGCTCTCTCGTCCCCGCCGCGGCGGCGGGTCCGATCCTGCTCGCGGCGGCCGGGGCGGTGTGCGTCGCGGTGACGGTCGTCCTGGTGGTGCGGCGGCTGCGCACGGCCGTGTTCTCGTTCGTGCGCACGGCGCTGGGCGAGGCCCGCTCGGTGCACACCCGGCCGGCCCGCGCGCTCGCCCTGTGGGGCGGCTCGCTGGCGTTCCCCGCGCTTCAGGCGGCCGGGCTCGCCGCGGTGGGCCAGGCGCTGGCGCTCCCGGTGCCGCCCGTGCACATGGCGGTCGCGTATCTGGCGGCGACCCTCGCGGTCGCCGCCGTGCCCACCCCGGGCGGGATCGGCTCGGTGGAGGCGGCACTGATCGTCGCCCTGGCCGCGGCGGGCGGTCCGGTGGCCGTGGCGACGGCGGTGGTCCTCGGGTACCGGATCATCACGGTGTGGCTGCCCCTGCTGCCGGGTGCACTGACGCTGGGGGCGCTGGTGCGGCTGAAAGTGATCTGAACGGGGCGCACACCGCCACGGCCGCAGGCGCCCGTCGGCGGCTGACACCCGACCGCGCCCACGGCTCTCCGCCGGACGGCGACAGCGACCGTACCGGAGAGTAACCTCGCGGGGTCAGCCCTTCCCCGCCCGTGAGAGAGGCAGCCCGATGCCGGTCCGGACCGAACGCCAGGGGTACGTCAGCACCCTCGTCCTCTCCCGCCCCGAGGCCCGTAACGCGGTGGACGGGCCGACCGCCGCCGCGCTGGCCGACGCCTTCCGGGCGTTCGAGGCGGACCCGTCGGCGCGCGTGGCGGTGCTGTGGGGCGAGGGCGGGACGTTCTGCGCGGGCGCCGATCTCAAGGCGGTCGGGACCGAGCGCGGCAACCGGGTGGCCGAGGACGGCGACGGGCCGATGGGACCGACCCGGCTGCGGCTGTCCAAGCCGGTGATCGCGGCGGTCGCCGGTCATGCGGTGGCCGGCGGTCTGGAGCTGGCGCTCTGGTGCGATCTGCGGGTCGCCGAGGAGGACGCGGTGTTCGGTGTCTTCTGCCGCCGCTGGGGCGTACCGCTCATCGACGGCGGCACGGTACGGCTGCCGCGGCTGATCGGCACCAGCCGTGCCCTGGACATGATCCTCACCGGTCGTGCGGTGCCGGCCCGGGAGGCCCATGCGATGGGGCTCGCCAACCGCGTCGTGCCGACCGGCCGCGCTCGCGCCGAGGCGGAGGAACTGGCCGCCGAGATCGCCCGCTTTCCGCAGGCGTGCCTGCGCGGCGACCGCGCCTCGGTCCTCGACCAGGAGGGACTGGACGAGCAGACGGCGATGCGCGGCGAACTCCGCTACGGCATCGATGTCCTGGCGGAGGGGCTGGAAGGTGCGGGCCGCTTCGCGACCGGGGCCGGGCGGCACGGGTCGTTCAGGGACCTGTGACCGCGGGCCGGGCCGAGGGCACGCCTCCGTACGGTGAACGGCCGGTCCACGCCGCCCCTTTCACGGTCGGACACCGTCATACGGCAGGATGAATCCTCGCTCCGGACGACCGACACCGGTCCGGGCGTGATCGTGCATCCCGTGATACGAGCAGGTGGCAAGTGACGACTCCTCACATCCGGCCCTGGGGCCCCTTCTTCGGCGCGGGAGGTGACCGGTGAACCGTGCGCTCACTCTCGACGACCTGATGCTTGCCGGGATCGCCCTGGCCGCGGGCCTGTTGACGGCCTTCCTGCTGCGCGTGCTGCTGCGCTGGCTGGGCCGGCACGCGAGCCGCACCCGGTGGAGCGGCGACGACGTCATCGTGGACGCGCTGCGCACCGTGGTGCCCTGGTCGGCCATCGCCGGCGGCGCGGCCTCCGCGGCGGCCGTACTGCCGCTCACCCGGACGGTGCAGCACCACGTCAACCAGTCCCTGAGCGTGCTGCTCATCTTCGTCGTGACGCTGACGGCCGCCCGGGTCGTCGCGGGTCTGGTGCGGACGGTCACCCAGTCCCGCTCCGGGGTCGCCGGATCGGCGACGATCTTCGTCAACATCACCCGGGTCGTGGTGCTGGCCTTGGGCTTCCTGGTGACGCTTCAGACACTGGGCATCTCCATAGCGCCCCTCCTCACCGCCCTGGGTGTGGGTGGTCTGGCCGTCGCCCTCGCCCTTCAGGACACCCTCGCGAACCTGTTCGCGGGCATCCACATCCTCGCCTCCAAGACCGTTCAGCCGGGTGACTACATCCGGCTGAGCAGCGGCGAGGAGGGGTATGTCGTCGACATCAACTGGCGGCAGACCACCGTCCGCCAGCTCTCCAACAACCTGGTCGTCATCCCCAACGGGGAGCTCGCCAAGACCAACATGATCAACTACACCCGTCCCGAGCAGCAGTTGACCGTGCTGGTGCAGGTGGGGGTCGGTTACGACAGTGATCTGGAACATGTCGAGAAGGTGACCACCGAAGTCGTCGCCGAGGTGATGACGGAGATCACGGGCGCCGTCCCGGACCACGAACCGGCGGTCCGCTTCCACACGTTCGGCGACTCCCGGATCGGCTTCACGGTGATCCTGGGCGTCGGCGAGTTCAGCGACCAGTACCGGATCAAGCACGAGTTCATCAAGCGCCTGCACAAGCGGTACCGGGCCGAGGGGATCCGCATCCCGGCGCCGACGCGGACGGTGGCGCTGCACCAGGGCGCGGCCGCCATACCGCCGCCTCGCAGCGGCGACGACGTGGTGGCCGAGCACAGCGGCAGGAACAGCCCCTGACCTTCGGGCACCCCCCTTGGCCTTCGGGACACCCCTTGGCCTGCGGGCCGCCGTGGGGCTCGCCGGACCGGCCGGGCCGGTCCGGCCGTCATATGCTCGAAGGAGCATGAACCCTTCCCCCGAATCCCCGATGCACGGACCTCGGACTCCCGGTGACCCGAGGCCCGGAGCTCCAGGCCGGATGGATCGCTCGCTCGACCAACGGCTGGACCGGATCGCGCGCCATCCCTTCCGCGCGAAGTTCCGTCTGCGCGGACGCGACCGAGCCACCGCCGAGCTGAGCGGCCCCTCCACCCTCCGGTGGCACGCGTACGACCTCATCGCCAAGCGGCTGGCACCGGCCGAGCCGTACAAGGACGGGAAGCAGACCCCCTACCGGGGCCACCCGGTCTTCGTCGCCCAGCACGCGACCGCGACATGCTGCCGTACGTGTCTGGAGCGCTGGCACGGGATCCCGAAGGGCCGGGAGCTGAGCCGTGCGGAGCGTGCCTATGTCGTGGAAGTGATCTGCCGGTGGATCGAGCGCGAGATGGTGGGCGCGCCGGGGTCCGGCACCGGCTCGGCATGGGAGGACCGGCCCTGACGCGACCCGCCTGGTCGGGCCTCCCGCCACGCCGGGACGCGGGTCTGGCGCCCGGGCGGCCCCTTCGGGGCTTCCAGGGCGCGGGCCACTGTCGAGTGGGGTGCACGCACGAGATATCTTGATGTCGAGCAATGTTGCAGACGTGGAGCGGAGCACCCGGTGACTGACTCGACCATCATTTACACGCACACTGACGAGGCCCCGGCCCTGGCGACGTATTCCTTCCTGCCGGTGGTCCGGGCTTACGCCTCGCAGGCGGGTGTCGCTGTGGAGACCCGTGACATCTCGCTGGCCGGGCGCATCCTCGCGGTCTTCCCCGAGTACCTCGACGAGGGCCTGCGGATCAACGACGACCTCGCCGAGCTGGGCGAGCTGGCCAAGACCCCCGCGGCCAACATCATCAAGCTGCCGAACATCTCGGCGTCCGTCCCGCAGCTGAAGGCGGCCGTCGCCGAGCTTCAGGCCAAGGGCTACGCGCTGCCGGACTACCCGGACGAGCCGAAGACCGACGAGGAGCGGGAGATCCGCGCCCGTTACGACAAGGTCAAGGGCTCCGCCGTGAACCCGGTGCTGCGCGAGGGCAACTCCGACCGCCGTGCCCCGGCCTCGGTGAAGAACTACGCCAAGACCCACCCGCACCGCATGGGCGCCTGGACGCCGGAGTCGAAGACGAACGTCGCGACCATGGGTGTGGACGACTTCCGCTCCACCGAGAAGTCGGCGGTGATCTCCGAGGCCGGTGCGCTGCGCATCGAGCTGAAGGGCGACGACGGCTCCACCACCGTGCTGCGCGAGTCCGTGCCGGTCCTCGAGGGCGAGGTCGTGGACGCCTCGGTGATGCGCGTCGCCGCGCTGCGCGAGTTCCTGACCGCGCAGGTCGCCCGCGCCAAGGAGGAGGGCGTCCTGTTCTCGGTGCACCTGAAGGCCACGATGATGAAGGTCTCCGACCCGATCGTCTTCGGTCATGTGGTGCGCGCCTTCTTCCCGAAGACGTTCGCGAAGTACGGCGAGACGTTCGCCGCGGCCGGCCTGACCCCGAACGACGGTCTGGGCGGCATCTTCAAGGGCCTGGAGGGCCTGCCGAACGGCGAGGAGATCAAGGCCTCCTTCGACGCCGAGCTGGCCGAGGGCCCGGCGCTGGCCATGGTCGACTCCGACAAGGGCATCACCAACCTGCACGTCCCGTCCGACGTCATCGTCGACGCCTCCATGCCGGCCATGATCCGCACCTCCGGCCACATGTGGGGCCCGGACGGCCAGGAGCACGACACCCTCGCGGTGCTGCCGGACTCCAGCTACTCCGGCGTGTACCAGGCCGTGATCGACGACTGCCGCGCGAACGGCGCCTACGACCCCTCCACCATGGGCTCCGTGCCGAACGTGGGCCTGATGGCGCAGAAGGCCGAGGAGTACGGCAGCCACGACAAGACCTTCGAGATCCCCACCACGGGTACCGTCCGTCTCGTGGACCAGGCCGGCAACGTCGTGCTGGAGCAGACCGTCTCCGCCGGTGACATCTTCCGCGCCTGCCAGACCAAGGACGCCCCGATCAAGGACTGGGTGAAGCTCGCCGTCACCCGTGCCCGCGCCACCGGCGACCCGGCCGTGTTCTGGCTGGACGAGACCCGCGCGCACGACGCAAACCTGATCGCCAAGGTCGAGGAGTACCTGCGGGAGCACGACACCGAGGGCCTGGACATCCGCATCCTGCCCCCGGTCGAGGCGACCAAGCTGTCCGTGGAGCGCATCCGCCGCGGCGAGAACACCATCTCCGTCACCGGCAACGTGCTGCGCGACTACCTGACCGACCTGTTCCCGATCCTGGAGCTGGGCACCAGCGCCAAGATGCTGTCGGTCGTCCCGCTGATGGCGGGCGGCGGCCTGTTCGAGACGGGCGCCGGCGGCTCCGCCCCGAAGCACGTCCAGCAGCTCGTCAAGGAGAACTACCTGCGCTGGGACTCCCTCGGCGAGTTCTTCGCGCTCGTGCCGTCCTTCGAGCAGTACGCGAAGACCACCGGCAACCAGCGCGCCCAGGTCCTCGCCGACACCCTCGACCGCGCCACGGCGACCTTCCTCAACGAGGACAAGTCCCCGACCCGTCGCGTCGGCGGCATCGACAACCGCGGCAGCCACTTCTACCTGTCCCTGTACTGGGCGCAGGAGCTGGCCCGGCAGACCGACGACGCTGAGCTGGCCAAGGCGTTCGCCCCGCTCGCCGAGGGGCTCGCCGCCAATGAGCAGAAGATCGTCGACGAGCTGATCGCCGTCCAGGGCAAGCCGGCCGACATCGGCGGCTACTACCAGCCCGACCCGGCCAAGGCCTCCGAGGTCATGCGTCCCTCGGCGACCTGGAACCAGCTGCTGACGTCGCTCGCGTAAGCGGGGCTTGCGCGGCAGCACCCGCACCGGCGTGACCACGACCGCCCCGGCCGGATCCGATCCGGCCGGGGCGGTCGCGTCCGTGCGGGGAGCCGATCCGGCCGGGGCGGTCGCGTCCGTGCGGACCGGAACCGATCCGGCCGGGGCGGTCGCATCCCTGCGGACCGGAACCGATCCAGCCAGGGCGATCGCGTCCCCGCGGACCGAAACCGAACCAACCAGCACAGCCGCATCCCCGCGGACCGGAACCGAACCAGCCAGGGCGATCGCGTCCCCGCGGACCGGAACCGAACCAACCAGCACAGCCGCATCCCCGCGGACCAGAACCGAACCAACCAGCACAGCCGCATCCCCGCGGACCGGAGTCGGCGCCGAGGTGATACATGCGCGCAGGCGCCGCCGCTCGGTCAACAGGGCCGGGGCATCGGCCCGTCGGGCACGTGCGCTGCCCAGTCCAGGATCTGCACCGCGGCGCCGGCGGCCTCCAGTCCCCGGCAGCGCGCGTGATGCCGTCGGGCGATGCCGTCGAGGTCGAGGTGCGGACCGAAGGCGGGATGGGCGGCCAGCCGGCGGGCGTAGGCCCACAGGTGCGGATGGTCGGCGATGCGCTGCACCGCGACGGCGTCCAGATGCCAGCGGTGCACGGTGTCGAGTTGCACCAGCCCGACCCACAACTCCACGTCGGCGGCGCTGAGTTGCTCGCCGAGCAGATACTCCCGGCGGGCCAGGCGGCCCTCGAGTGAACGCAGGGTCCACAGCAGCGAGGCGAGCGCGGCGTCCCGCTCCTCGGCATCGGCGTCGGCGCGTCCCGCGCGCTGGGCGGCCGCGTCGATGCCCTGTGCGCACAGGCTCCGAATGCCCTCCGTCTCCCCGTCGGCGCCCTGCGGGTACAGCGCGGGGCTGCCCGCACCGAAGCGGCGCGCCATGTCGCGCATGATGTCGGGGGCGTGGGTGCTGACGATCCGGCCCGACCAGTCGTCACTGAGCACCGGCGCCACGGCGGCACCGGGGTAGCGATGGGCGCTCGCCTCGTAGAGCGGGCGCAGCGACGAGTGTTCGCCCGCGGGTCCGTCGGGCACCGCGGGCAGCAGGGTCACGGGCACGACCTCCTCGAGGCCGAGCAGGCTGTGGATGACGGCGATCCGCAGACAGCGCGGACAGGCCAGGGACAGGTGGAGGCGGTAGCGACGCGGTACGGCGTAGTGGCCGCTACGGGCGTCGCAGCCGATCCTGCCGCGGAAGGCGGGGGCGGGATGGGCGGACGGAAGTGCGGTCAGGGCACGGGCGGACATGTCTCTCCCCGGAGTCGAGTCGGGTTGCGCGAAGGTGCGGTGGGTGGCGGCCCACGGGCGGACGGCGCTCTCCGGCGGGACGACGGGATGTGGCGCGGGCCCGGTAGCGCCGGTTCAGCGCAGCGGGCCGGATGCGCTGCAGACACGCAGCAGATCGATGTGCCGGCGGGAGGTCAGAAGGAGGGACTGCCGGCGTGTGCGCCGCACACGGCCGCTGACCGGCTTCAGGCGTCCCATCATTCCCTACCTGTCCACTAGGAAATCCCTACTGGAGTGTCGGTCCGGCTCCGTTCCGCGTCAAGAGGGCGGTGCGAGCCGGCCGACGGTCCGGTGCACCCGGCCGTCCCTTGACGGTCCAGAGTGTGACTGATTGAGTACTCACATGCAGAAGGATCGTCCCCGCCAGTTGTCCACCGCCGAGGAACGCCGCGAGACGGTGCTGCGCACCGCGATCGGCGCATTCGCCGCGCGCGGGTACTTCGGCACCACCACGGCGGAGGTCGCCAAGGCGGCGGGCATCTCCCAGGCGTACGTCTACCGGCTCTTCCCCAACAAGGAGTTGCTGTTCGTCGCCGTGGTCGAGCACTGCTTCGTACAGGTGCGGGCGAGCCTGGAACGTGCGGCCGCCGAGGCCGGGGGAAGCTCCCCGGAGGTGGTGCTGTCGGCCATGGGGGACGCCTACGCCAAGCTGATCAGCAACAACGACCTGATGTTGATCCAGCTGCACGCCCAGGCGGCGGCCGTCTCGGAACCCGCGGTGCGCGAGGCCGCCCGGCAGGGGTACGCCCGGCTGGTGGAGTACGTCCGCGGCGCGTCCGGGGGCAGCGAAGAACAGATCCAGAACTTCTTCGCCGTGGGCATGCTGTGCCATCTGATCGTCTCCATGGGGGCCGACGAGGTGGAGGCCCCCTGGACACGGACCCTTACGGCGGGGATCACCCACTACTGACCGGGGGGCGAGGCCCGGCGGGCGTTTCGAGGCCAAGCGCCTTCCACCTCCTCGGCCGTTTCGCCCGCGTAGCGAGTGACTGACCATACACTCACATCGCGGTCGGGACAGCCCGCCCGGCCGGCGGCCGGGGGCTGCGAGCGGTGCCGGGGATCAGCCGCGTTCGGTGTCCAGCCAGCTGAGGATTTCGGGCGTCACCGGGTCGACGATGTCGGTGAACTCCTCGTGCTTCTGCAAGAACTTCGCCACGTACGGGCAGACCGGAACGATGCGCTTGCCCTGGGCGCGCACATCGGTGAGCGCCTCCTGGACCAGCCGGGAGGCCAGACCCTGTCCGGCGAACGCCTCGTCGACCTCCGTGTGGTAGAAGACGCGCTGGGCGCCACGGTCGCGGTACGCGGTCAGACCGGCACGCTTGCCGTTCACCAGGATCTCGTAGCGGTTCCTGGCGTCTGCCCGCACGACGACCGGAGCGGCGGAAGACTGGCTCATGGGATGCCTTTCGACTGGGTGTCGGCGCTTTGGAGCGCGGGTCAGCGACGCGGTGGATTCCTGCGCGGCGTGATGACGGCATTCGGCAGAGCGGGCGCCGGAAGCCGGTTCCCCGGGTACCCCTCGACGGCGCCGAAGCGGTCGGAACGGTTCTCCCAGTCCGCCCGCGCCCTGACGATGTCCTCGTGGCTGCGGCCGATGAAATTCCACCACATGACGATCTCCTCCTCGAAGGGAGTTCCGCCGAGCAGCACCGTTCGCGCCGGGTCCTGCGAATCGTTCGTCAGGGTCAGCGCGCCGGTTCCGGGGTGGACGTAGGCCAGCTCCGCGGGACGCAGGCTCACATCGGCGATCCGGATGTTCCCGCGGTCGACGAGGAGCCCGTGTTCGAAGCCCGGGTCGACGGCGAGCGTGACCGTCGCATGGGGCTCGAGGACGATCTCGGCGCCGAGCAGGGGCGTGAAGGTCCCTACCGGGGACGAGGCTCCCGCGAGGGAGCCGAGGAAGACCCTGATCTCGGCGCCGTCGATGCGCACGGGCTCGGGCACGTGGTGCCGGAAGTCCCGGGGCGCGTGGCGATGTTCCGCGGGCAGCGCGACCCAGAGCTGGACGCCGTGCAGAACCGTGGTCCGCGGGGTGGAGACCTCCGAGTGGCTGATGCCGTGCCCGCCCGTCATCAGGTTCAGCTCGCCGGGCCTGACGAAGGCGTGGCTGCCCAGGCTGTCGCGGTGCTCGATCTCGCCGCTGAAGAGCCAGCTCACCGTCTGAAGCCCGGTGTGGGGGTGGGGGGCGACGTCCATGCCCCCGGTCGCGGCGACGTCGTCGGGACCGTAGTGATCGGCGAAGCACCAGGCTCCGATCAGGGTCCGGGCCCGCTGAGGCAGGGTGCGCCGCACGCTCATCGCCCGGGGGCCGCCGAGCGGCACGTCACGCGGGGTGAGCACATCGACCCGCGGCCCCTGCGTCGGCCGCCCGCCGTCGGCCGCCGCCTTGCAGCGCACCTCGACCGGCTCTGTCTCGACGTTGCTCACCGTGATTACCTCCCGGTCGTCCATGATGGTTTTATATTAAACAACTTTCGTTGCGATCATAGAACGATGGCGGTGTCACGTACACGATCGAGCGACGGGCCGGAAGCGGCCACCGAAGGAGTCCCGAGTTGACCAGCCCCGTGACGCACCCCGCCCACCCGCGGATCTTCGTCGGCAAGCAGAGCCCCGCGGCCTACCGCGCACTGCTCGGGACATCGGAGGCGGTGCACGCCGTCGCCGCCGGCACGGGACTCGATCGTGCTCTCGTCGAGCTGATCAACCTCCGCGTGTCGCAGATCACGGACCGCGCAGCGGCCGGGCGTGCTGGCGGCCTGGCGGGACACCGAGCTGTTCACACCCAAGGAGCGCGCCGCACTCGCCCTGGCGGAGGCCACCACGGATCCGAGGGACGCCGCCCAGGAACCCGCGTACGAGGCGGCCCGGCGGGTGCTCACGGACGACCAGATCTCCGCGGTGGTCTGGATGGCGATCACCATCAACGCGTTCGACCGGCTCTCGATCATGAGCAGGCACCCGGTCCGGCGGATCGACGGCCACAGCCGGACGGTCATCTCCGCACGAGATGACTGACATCCCCATTCACGCCCGGCTGGGCCGTCCGCCACTCCGTCGACCGGGCCGCTCGCGCCGCCGGCGTGGACCGCGTCACGAACTTCGAGGCCGATGACGTCATCGCGGCGGCCGAGCCGGTCCGCCACGGTCTGGACGTGTGCGTCAGGCCCCCGTCCATCGCCTCGCACTTCCCGGACCTGGACCGTTACCGGTACGAACGGCACGCGCCGGCCTGGCAGGTGATGGTGGTGCGTCCGCCCGGCGAACCGCCCGCGGCGGCCGCGGCCTTGCCGCGGCACATCAGGTGACACCGCCGCCGCGCGCATGGCCCCGTCCGTGTGACGTGCGTACGGTGCCGAGCGACACACGCACGACGCCGACTGTTGAACGTACGATCAGGCAATGCCTGACACGACCGAAACCTCGCCCGGCTGGCTGACTCCCGACGAACTCGAGCTGGCGCGTGCCCGCATGCCGATCCTGTACGTGGAGGCCGTGCCCGTGCGCGTCGACGACAGCGGCGAAGTCAGCAGCGTCGGACTGCTGTTGCGGATCGGTCCCGACGGGACCGTCAGCCGCACCCTCGTCTCCGGGCGGGTGCTGCACCACGAACGGGTGCGGGACGCGCTCCTGCGGCATCTGGAGAAGGACCTCGGGCCGGTGGCGCTCCCCCGCGTCCCGCCCTCCCTCCAGCCCTTCACCGTGGCCGAATACTTCCCGACCCTGGGGATCACGCCGCTCCACGACCCCCGCCAGCACGCGGTGGCCCTCGCCTACATCGTCCCGGTGGCCGGGGACTGCCGCCCCCGCCAGGACGCGCTCGACCTCGAGTGGTTCAGTCCGCAGGAGGCGTCCTCGGCCGTGGTCCAGGCCGACATGCCGGGCGGGCAGGGCGTCGTCCTCAAGCAGGCCCTGGCCCACGTCGGCTGTCTGTCCTGAACGACACGCCCGGCGGTACCCCACGGCGCCCCTCCCGTCCGGTCCCGCCGCCCCCCGGGGGGGGGCGGGCGGGGGGGGGGGGGGCCGGGGCGCGCCGC
>NZ_JBEYWX010000035.1:0-69382 GCF_040644655.1 Streptomyces sp. NPDC046931 | reverse complement strand
GACCGCTGGTTCCCCAGCTCGAAGCTGTGCGGGGCCTGCGGCACGGTCGCGGCGAAGATGCCGTTGAACGTCCGTGAGTGGACGTGTGACTGCGGTGCCGTGCATGACCGCGACGTGAACGCGGCACGCAATATTCTGGCGGCCGGGCTGGCCGCAGCAGCCTGCGGAGACGGTGTAAGACCTCAACGGGAGTCCTCCCGGACGGGGCGGTCGTCGGTGAAGCAGGAAGCCCAGCGGGTGACCGCTGGAATCCCCCGCCTTCAGGCGGGGGAGGAAGTCAAGTGACTGTCAGCCTGGTTGCTCTCGTTGGTCTGGTCGTGGGGAAGAGACAGTCGCGGCCGTGGATCGTCTCGGACGAACTGTGGGCGCTGATAGAGCCGTTGCTGCCCAAACCGGGTCCGAAACTGGTCGAGGGCAGGCCGCGGATACCGGACCGGCAAGCCCTGTGCGGGATCCTGTTCGTGCTGCACACCGGCATCCAGTGGGAGTACCGCCCCAGGAGCTGGGCTTCGACTCGGGCATGACCTGCTGGCGACGCCTGGCCGCCTGGAACGAGGCCGGCGTGTGGGACGAGCTGCACCTGGTGCTGCTGAAGAAGCTGCGGGCCGCGAAGAAGCTGGACTGGTCCCGGGCGGTGATCGACTCCTCCTACGTCAGGATGAACACTGCCGGCAGTCGGTGCGCTTCAGAAGTCCGATGAGGCGGGCCTCCACCTCCATGGTGTACTCACCGGTGTTCAGGGTTCTCGTAGTCGCGGCGGCAGCCGGCATCCCAGGCCGTGCGCTGGTTGCCGTAGGCGGGGATGCCGCCCAGGTCCTTCAGCGCCCGGGCCAGGTGCAGCAGGTTCCAGGTCATGAAGGTGGTGTTGCGGTTGGTGAAGTCGTTCTCCGGGCCGCCCGAGCCGGGGTCGAGGTACGAGGGGCCGGGTCCCGCCTCACCGATCCAGCCTGCGTCGGCTTGCGGAGGAATGGTGTACCCCAGGTGCTGCAGGCTATAGAGGACGTTCATGGCGCAGTGCTTGACGCCGTCCTCGTTGCCGGTGATCAGGCAGCCGCCGACACTGCCGTAATACGCGTACTGACCGGCCTCATTGAGCAGGCTGGAACAGGCGTAGAGGCGCTCGATCACCTGCTTCATCACGGAACTGTTGTCTCCCAGCCAGATGGGTCCAGCCAGCACAAGGATGTCTGCGGCCATAACCTTCTGGTACAGCTCCGGCCAGACGTCCGTCTCCCAGCCGTGCTCCCGCATGTCGGGCCACACACCGGTGGCGATGTCGTGGTCGATCGCACGTACGACGTCCACATGCACCCCTTGTGCGTCCATGATGGCGGTACTACGGTCGATCAGCCCCTGGGTGTTGCTCGTCTCCGGCGAGCGCTTGAGGGTGCAATTGATCACGAGAGCACGCAGGTCGTCGTACCGGGCCGGCGGTGCGTCGGCGGCAGGCAACGAATCGGTCACACCGTCCTCCCGGAGCCCGTCCGCCGCCCTGTTGCGGCGGTTCCTCCACGTGGTCCAGCGTGCGGGCCGACGGCGCCAGGCGCCACCACAGCGGCGCCGAATGGCCCCGGCGGTGCTTACGACGGGCGTGCTTGACGCGGGTTGACCTCTGCCATCCGTCGCACCGATCGACGGCTGATGTGATCGGGGCAGACAGACGTGCGCACGTGCATCTCCTGGGCGCTTGAGGCGCGACCGAGCCACAGAACAGGGCTGCAGCGGTAGACATCGCGCACGTGGGTGGCCTTCCTTGTCTGTAGGACGAAAGCATGGTGAGCCTCGTTGCCACGGCCGATCCTCCCAAGGCGTGAGGTGACGCCGTAACCACAAAGAAATCAGTTCGGGGCCCGGCTACTTGGGGGTGCGTCAGGAAAGGATCCGCACGAGCGCGGAGAGCGCCTGAGGCCATGCAGCGTCGGAGGGCGCCCCGTATCCAACGACGAGGGCATCAGCCATGGCGTTCAGTGACCGTTCATGGCGGTAACGAGACAGGCCAGCCACCTTGAGGCCCTGCCCGGTTGCCGACTGAAGGACCCGCTGCTCGGTCCCGGTCGGCAATCCGAGCACGGTGTGCAGGCCAGCCGCTGTCCCGATGACGCGCACCTTTGGGGCGTGCTGGGCCAGGGCTGCGACGAGAGCGTCTCGTCGATCGCGGTAGCGACGACGGGCAGCACGTACATGACGGTCGTAGGCGCCGGAGGTGATGAATTCCGCCATCGTCAGCTGGCTGAATACCTCGCACGAGTCGATCTGCCCCTTGACCGCCACGGCTTCCTCAGTAAGCGTGGAAGGCAGCGCCATCCAGGCCAGACGCAGGCCAGGAGCAAGGGTCTTGCTGGCGGTACCCAGGTAGACCACGCAGTCGGGGTCGAGTCCCTGGAGCGCCCCGACAGACTGGCGGCCGAACCGGAACTCACCGTCGTAGTCATCCTCCAGAACCAGCCCGCCGGTCCGTCTGGCCCAGTCCACGACGGCCGTCCGGCGATCGCGGTGCAGCGTCGTGCCCAGAGGGAACTGGTGAGCAGGTGTGAGTAGGACCGCATCGGTGCCGACGGGCGGCACCGGGTCGGTCCCGTGGATATCCAAGGGAAGCGGGAGGGTCTTCAGCCCAGCAGCCGCCAGGAGGCCCCAGTGCCTGTCCAGGCCGTAGGACTCGACGGCGACGTTCCTCGCCCCCCGCCCGGCCAGGACTCCGCTCAGGATCTGCAGGCCGTGGGAGACGCCGGCGCAGATCAGTATGTGCTCCGGACTGGCGTACACGCCCCGGTTTCGAGCGAGATGGTCTGCAAGTGCGGCCCGTAGTTCCGGCCGACCGCGGGGGTCGCCGTAGCCGAGTGCATCGTCGGGGGCCGCCGCCAGTGCGCGGCGTGTGGCCTTCAGCCAGGCTGCACGAGGAAAGGCGGCGAGGTCCGGGTTACCTGGGATCAGGTCGTGGCAAGGGTCGCCGCGCGGCTCGGCGGCCGAGCGCGCCAAGATCGGCGGAGTGATCATCCTGTCTGCCACGAGTGTGCCGGAGCCTCTGCGAGCGGTAAGCCATCCCTCGGAGACGAGGTCGGCATAGGCGTCAGCCACGGTGTTGCGGGCAAGGCCGAGGTCGGCGGCGAGCCGGCGGGAGGAGGGCAGCCGTGTCCCCGGGGCCAGGTGGCCGGTGCGGACAGCCTCGCGCACGGCTCCGGCCAGCGCACGGCGCACATCTCGTCCAGCTCGTATCAAATCATTTTCAAAGGCCTGCCGTAGTTGCCCTGGACTGATCCTGGTGCGGGCGCCGAGGGGCTCGACAGCGGCCGCGTTGTTGATCGGAACATCGACTGGGTCGCTGGACAGCAGGTCGCCGATGGCCGTGGTGCGCTGGTTGTCGTTGTTCGGATAGGTAGTCACGACGCGAACCTCAACACTCGACGCAGTCGTGCTGATGGTGTTGGCGGTTTCGTCGAGTTGGTCGGCGGTGCGGGCGAGAAGGATGAAATCGACTCCGGCCTGGGAAAGTCCGGTTGAGATCGCTGCGCCAATGCCGTGGCCAGAGCCGATGATCAGTGCGGTCTTGCCGACAAGCCCAGCTGTCATACATGAGGGAAGTTCCTTTCGACGCGGTGTGTGGGATGGGCTCTCCCACGTCTCGTGGCGCACCACGCGACTCCGATGAGCGAGAAGGTCTACCGGATTGCTTCTGCACCTATCTGATGAGCGTCGATCCTTCGCGCCGCCTTACCGAGATTTCGCTGTTGCGCTTGTTCCTCGACGTCCTCGCGGCCCACCCCTATCGATCAGAGGCGCCGGATGAAGGCGATTGTGGTGACGGACCAGGCGGCTGCGGGAACGGCCGGGATGACGCTCGTGGAGCGGCCAGGGCCGCAGGCAGCGTTTCATGCGTCGGGATGCACGCCGGGTGAGCAGACGTGGTTTCTCGACCTGGACCGATCGCTTCGGCCGCGACCGGACGCCGTCGATTCCCGGGCAAGAGCTGGCCGGAGTCGTCAGCGCTCTCGGCTATGGCACGACGGGGCTGTCGGTGGGCCAGCGGGTGTTCGGCCTCGCGGACGGACATTGGAGCGGCACCCTGGCGGAGTATGTGGCGATCGAGGCGCGTAACCTCGCGCCGCTGCCGGTCGACGTCGACTGTTCGGTGGGCGCGGCCCTGCCGATGCCGGGCCTGACCGCGTGGCAGGTGCTGTTCGAGCACGGCCGCCTTCAGGCGGGGCAGAGCGTCCTCGTGCACGGCGCGGCCGGCGCAGTCGGGTCGATGGTGACGCAGCTGGCACGAGAGGCCGGCGCCTACGTCATCGGCACCGGACGTACCGCCGATCGACAGACGGCGCTCGACTTCGGCGCGAGGGAGTTCGTCGACCTCGAGAACGGCGCCCTGGAAGACATCGGCGGAGTCGATCAGGTGTTCGATATCATCGGTGGAGGCATCGGTAGGCGGTCCGCAGGCATGATCCATGCCGGAGGAACGTTGGTGTCCGTCGCCGGCCCACCCGAGGCCCGGCCCGCGGACGGCCTGGCGCGACCAGGCTGGCATTTCCCGAGCACCTGGTAGAGATCGAGTTCATCGCCAAGATATAGCCAGCTACAGCAGCCGAAAACTTGACCCCGCTGCCGCTCATCGTCGCCGCCGGGCTCGTTGGCGGGTACTTAACGCACTATCTCCGCAGCGGCTGGGGCCCGTTTACGCTTGCTCGCGATCGTGGTGTGGGCGGCATTCCTCGCTTGGGCCGTGCACCCCACCCTCGCGGGCGTCGCGATCGCACTTTCGCTGAAGCCGCAGGACGCCGAGCACGCGCCGGAACTCGCGCGCACCTTCCGCCAGGCGCGCAACACCGAGGACGCCCGCGCCGCTGCGAACAGCCTGCGCGAATCGATCTCGATCAACGAGCGACTTAGTCGGCCCACGCCCCGTACGTCATCCTGCCCCTATTCGCCTCGCCGACGCAGGTGTCGTGCTGAGTCGCGAGGTCCTCGCCGGCGCGGCGGGCCAGATAATGTTGTTGCAGGACGACGAGGTCCTATCGCTCGACGATGGTCAGGGAGCGGCACATGGACACCTCGGATGAACTTCTTCAGAAGGCCACACCCTCGGCTCTTTTGACCCTGGACGGTGTCATCCGCTCCCTCAACGCCGCGATGGCCACCGCACTGGGCAGGCCGTTGGAACAGTGCGTGGGTCACGGCTTTGTTGATCTACTCTCCGAGGAGCAGCGCATCTCGGCTGAGAGCCTGCTGACGTACGGGGCCACGCCGATGATGCTTGCGATGCGTGTGCTGGAACTCCCCGGCACGAGCACCGCATCTGTGGTCTGCCTCGTCGAGGCCCAACCGGTGACGGATCCCCTGAGCGGCGAGCGGCTTGTGTGGGTGCATTCGTTGGACGCGAGGCACGACCTCGGCGGTCTGCTGATCCCATTCCAGCTTGCGGCTAAGGCTGCCGGCCTCGGCCTCTGGATGTGTGCCCCCGATGAGCACCAGGTGGAGTGGCTGGGTGGCGCGCCCGCCCTGGCCACGCTCTTCCCACAGGGTTCGGTGCCCCTGTCCAAGGTCATCAGGCGAGTGCACCCTGATGACCGGAAGGACGTGCAGCGGCTTGTGCGCTCGTCCCCCGCCCAGTCCCCGTGGATCAAGTCGCGGTTCCTCACCGAGCATGATGGCTGGCGTGTCCTCGCAGGCCAGACCCGGCGGATCCAGTTGGGATACGGCGGGCCGGAACGGGTCTTCGCGGTGATCCGTGACGACACCCAGTCGGAGGCACACCGCCAAGAGATGCTGGCCGAGGTGAGCGCGGAGCGAGAGCGTGCCGACGGGATCACTGCGTTCTCCTCCGCCCTGTTCACCGCGGCCACCGAGCAGGAACTGCAGCAGGTTGTCCTGGCCCGGCTCGCCGCGGCCGTCGGAGGTTCCGGCGCCCTCTTCGCCGTCGTCGACGAGGGGCGCTTGCGGGTCTCCTCGGATGCCGGGATCCCCACGTGGGAGGCTGATGCTCTGCACGGCCTGTCGCTGGATGAGGACCGGCCGTTGCCCTGCGTGATCCGTACCGGTCAGGCGCAGTTCTTCCCCAACCACGAGGAGCTTGTTCGCCGTTGGCTGCATGATGACAGTCTGCCCCTGCCGCGCCCAGTCCCCGGCACTGCCTTGTCGATCACCCCCCTCAGCCCGGTGGGCGACCGGCCGCTCGGTGCCTGGGTGGTGACGTACGACAGTGAGAAGCCCCCGTCTCCAGAGAAGCTCGCCTTCATGACGGCTCTGGCCGAATTGGCAGGCCAGGCACTGAGGCGCATCAGGTTGCAACAAGCCCACGTCGAGCTGTCCACGGCACTCCAACAGAGCATGCTCCCGACGCTGCCGGAGCACCTCCCAGGCCTGGAGATCGCCGCCCGCTATCAGCCCAGCCGGGATGGGCTGGATATCGGCGGAGACTGGTATGACGCGTTCTTCCTACCCGACGGTGCGGTCGCACTCGAAATCGGCGACGTTCAAGGGCACGACGTCGATGCCGCGGTTTTCATGGGCCAGGTGCGCTCGTCCATGCGCGCGATCGCCGCCCACGAGCCTGATCCGGGAACGGTGCTGACGCGTACCAACGAGTTGCTCGTCGCGATGGACGCGCCACGCTTCGCAAGCTGCACCATGCTGCACCTCGATCCGCATGACGGACAGGTCATCGCCACCAGCGCAGGCCATGTGCCACTGCTCCACGCACGCGACGACGGCAGCCACACCATCCGCACACTTCCCGCCGGGCCGGTCCTGGGAATCGTGCCTGGCGCCGAGTACCCCGAAGAGACCTTCACCTTGGAAGAGGACACCGCGCTGGTCATGGTCACCGATGGTCTAGTCGAAGGGCCGCGCCTGACCCTGGATTCCGGACTGGAGCGAGCGGGAGCGCTGGCCGGTCGAGCCCTCCAGGATCGGCTCGGCGTCGAGGCGACCGCAGACCGGATACTCGACGCGGTGGCCGCGGTGGACCACCTCGACGACGTGGCCGCGCTGGTCATCCGACGCGCATGAGACTCGATGCGCCTCCGTGGGAGGGAAGCCGCCCTCCGGCCCGAAACGTCAGGTGCCCAAGCCTGTCTCACCCCTCCAGGGGAAGCTGGCGAGCGCTCGGTGGGTTGCCGGGATGCTTCGAGCGGCCCGCCCGGCCCCGAGGTCCGAGAACCGGAGGCCGACGATCCTGCCCCCTTCCACAACGAGCAAAAGCGGCCGTTCTCGTCGACGGACCATGTGCCCTCTGTCTTGATGTCCGCCTCGACGTAGCGGGTGGCTCCGTCGGGGTCGAAGGACTGTCTCGCGCCGTCGCTGTAGACGAGGCTTCCAGCAGTGACAGCGGTTGGTATCTGCTCCGGTGGCGCCGGTGCGCCGTCTTCAGCGGACACATTGTCGAGGTTCCTGAGCACTCTATGGTTCTCCCGTCGCGGCCCAGCGGGTTCCGCCGGCGCAGGTCGGTCGGAATGGTGCAGCCGCACGCGGGGAGGGACGTTGGCCTCGTGCGGAGGGCGTTGGGGACCGACAGCGCTGCTGCCGCACAACTCGTGCGCGACCCCGGCACCCCGCTCCCTGCCCGCCTTACTCCTCACGGGTGGGCCACTGGGTCAGCGAGACCTTGCCGGCGCTCGAGGCGACGCGCCGCCGAGGCAACCGCGTCAAGCCACGGTTTTGAGGGCCCTTGGGCAGCCGCCATTCCGGGCGGATGCGGTGGCAGGTGTACCCGTACGGATAGCGCTGCAGATAGTCCTGGTGCTCTGGCTCGGCCTCCCAGAAGGCGCCGGCGGGCGTCACCTCCGTGACGACCTTCCGCGGCCACAGGCCGGAGGCGTCGACCTCGGCGATCGTGGCGTCTGCGACGCGCCGCTGCTCATCACCGAGATAGAAGATGGCCGACCGGTAACTCAAGCCGGCGTCGTTGCCCTGCCGGTTCAGCGTGGTGGGGTCATGTACCTGGAAGAAGAACTCGAGGAGGGCCCGGTAGTCCGTCCGCGCCGGGTCGTAGGTGATCTCGATGGCCTCCGCATGGCTGCCGTGATTGCGGTAGGTCGGGTTGGCCGTCTCGCCCCCCGTATAGCCGACACGCGTCGAGACCACTCCGTCGAGGGTCCGAAACAGCTCCTGCATGCCCCAGAAGCACCCGCCTGCCAGAATTGCTCTCTGGTGTGCCATACCGTGTTGCCCTCCTGCTGATTCCGCCGTCCGGAAACAACGGGCCGGAACGCATGGACCAGCGCTCTATCGACCTGGCCGTGTCCCGCTGGCACCGTGCGCTGCGGCTCGGGGCGCCGCGACGGCGGCCGTGCCGCGCCCACAGTGGTTAGCTGCACGGTCCGCGGACTCCTTACGCCCTTTGCGGCCCCGTTCGAAATCCAGCGGAGCAGGCTCAGACGGGAGGGCGTCGGAGGTGAGACGTCCTGTGCGCGGAGACGGCGGGCACCCTGCGGTGATCCGCCTGGACATCGACCACCTGCCCAGCAGAGCAACCCCCAAGCCGGCCTGACTGTGGTGGTCTGGCACCGACGCCCGCGCCACCGACATCGACCGCCTCTGGCAGGCATACCTGCGGCGCTTCGACATCGAGCACACCTTCCGCCTGTTCAAATAGACCCTCGGCTGGACCACCCCGAAGATCCGAAGCGGCCGACCGATGCAGGGCAGCAGAGTCCACCAGGCGCAGCCGCTAACCAGCACGTAGATGATGGCCGCGAACAGCGTCTCATCAGGTGTGTCCTGCGTCCCGCCGGCCTGGGGCGCACCTTCGACGGCGGGATCAGCGGCTTCGCGATCTCCCACAGCCCGTCCGGTGGTCAAGGTCACCCTCGCCGACGGCAAGGGGTTCGAGGCCGAGGTCCTGCTCGTGGCCGTCGGCCGCGGGCCGGTCTCCCGGGGCCTGGGCTACGAGGAGGCCGGAGTCGCCTTGGACCGCGGCTACGTTCTCGTCGACGAGTACATACGCACCAACGTGCCGACCATCTCCGCCGTCGGTGAACCTGGTACCCACGCTCCAGCTCGCGCACGTCGGCTTCCCTGAGGTCAGGTGAGAGGGCCGTCCGGGATTGGCTCGACGCGGGGAGAGCACCCCCGCCGCAGCTCCTCGCTGCCGCCGGTCCTGTGCTCCTGGCCGCGGAGGAGGGGCGTGGGCCGTTCTGTCCTCAGGGGTGGCGGCGCCGGAGGGCATCAAAAAAGGACTTTGAGGTCCCTTTTGGCGTCTGCTAGCGTTCTCACTGGTAATTTGACCAAGGTGGCGGAACATGCGCGCGACAAGAATAACTCCCGGCTGACTGAGCGCGGGCGGGCGACTCGAAAGCGCATTTTGAGGGCCGCCGCTGACATGATGTACGTCAAGGGCGTCTCGTCCACGACCCTCGACGAGATCAGGGCGGTCAGCGGAACGAGCAAATCCCAGCTCTACCGTCACTACCCCGACAAGGATGCGCTGGTGCGGGACGTTGTCGCATTGCAGGCTGCGGAATTGCTCGAACGTCAGCACCAGCAACTGCAGCGGCTCAACTCTCTCCGCGGGCTGGAGCGCTGGCGGGACGCACTGATCGAACGCAACGCGCTCCGAAACGGAGCGTACGGCTGCCCGCTCGGCTCCCTTGCAAGCGAGCTGGCCGATCAGGACGAAGAGGCGCGTAAGGCTATCGCCCGGCACTTCGACACCTGGGAGGGCCTGCTCGAGGCCGGGCTCGAGCGGATGAAGGACTCCGGAGTCCTCCGCGCAGACGCGGACGCCGAAGAGCTCGCCACCAGCCTCATGGCCGCCCTTCAAGGCGGCTACCTCCTTGCCCAGACAGCCCAGGACGTCAAACCCATGAGGATCGCCCTAGGCATGGCGATCGGCCACGTCAAGGCCTATGCCGTGCTCGCCGAGGACGGCGATCCGCCGGCCGGGGCACGGGAGGACGCTTACAACGGCTAACGTTGCCGGTAGGTGATCAGGCAGCAGGCGAGTCTGAGGAACGCTTCGTGCATGTCTGCTCGTCGTTCCCAGCGCACACGCAGCCGGCGGAAGCCGTGCAGCCAGGCAAAGGTCCGCTCGACCACCCACCGGTGGACGCCCAGGCCGGTGCCGTGCTCGGTGCCGCGCCGTTCTATGGCGGGCACGATGTCGCGGGCGCGGACCTCCTTGCGATAACAATCGTGGTCGTAGCCGCGGTCCGCGTACAGCGTGACCGCTCGGCAGCGTGGTCGGCCGACTCTGCCCCGGATGGGCGGGACGGCGTCCAACAGGGGCAGGAGCTCGGTGACGTCGTTGCGGTTGCCGCCGGTCAGGATGACGGCGAGCGCGGTGCCGTGTTCCGTCGGTGATCAGGTGTTGTGTTGGCCGTTGTAAGCCGTCTGGGGTGAGGCGGCGCGGAGAAGCCCTGGTCTGGCGCCACAGGCGATTGCGTCGCGGTCTCCGTGCCGGATTGGACTTCGCCGTCCTCCCGGCCGGCGGAGGCGGCCCGGCCGGGGACGAGACGGCGGGAGGATGCCTTCGTCCGCACGCTCGGTGCCCGCATGTGACCCAGCCGCCGACCGAGAACGGCAGCCCTCGGTACAAGAGGCAGGTCTCCTCCATGCTAGACGGGACTATTTAGTCCTGAAAATTCGCCGATCTGCTGTACGTTTGGGGAGAGCGGTCCCTTGCGGACAGCCAAGCAGTCAAGTCTCACAAGGATCTCCAGGGCGGTAGGCACTATGCATGCAGGTGTCCAGTTCTCAGTGCTCGGCCCGGTCCGGCTCCACAGGCAGGGGAGTGAGGCCGGAGCTGGTCAGCCGAGGCAGTGCGCCGTGCTCGCTTCGCTGTTGCTCAGGGCGGGCAAGCCTGTAAGTCTCTCGAGACTGGTGGATGACGTGTGGGGCGACGAGGCTCCACCGTCGGCCGTAGGCTCCGTGCGCACGTACGTTTACAGGCTCAGGCAGGCACTGGGGGAGCAGAGTGACAGCTCCGTGAGCCTGGTCGACGGGGGCTACCTGCTGCACATCCAACCGGACGCTCTGGACCTGAACAGATTCAAGGAGACGACGGCAAGGGCGAGGGAGGCGCGTAGCACCGGCGACCTGGAGTCTGCGGCGAGCCTGCTGACCGAGGGCCTCAAGATGTGGAAAGGAGTGGCGCTCGCTGGGGTCCCGGGGCCGTTCGCGGACCAGCAGCGCAGCGTCCTCGGCGAGATGCGCCTCGCCTGTGCGGAGGAGCAGCTCGCCTGCGAGGTGGAGAGAGGGCACTACGCCGAGGCCGCCGCGGAACTGTCCGCTCTGCTTGTCGAGCACCCGCTTCGAGAGCGCGTATGCGGCCTCCTCATGACTGCGCTCTACGGCGCCGGCCGGCAGTCCGAGGCGCTGACGATCTACCACACGACCAGTCATTTGCTGCGTCAACGCCTCGGCGTCAGCCCGTCGCCGGAACTGCAGCAAGTCCACGAGCGCATCCTCTCCGGGCGATTCCAGCTCCCGCAAACCGCCGACCGCCCGAAGGGCGCGCCAGCGACGCCCCCGCCGCACGCCCCGGCTCAGCTCCCGGCCGCCCTGCCGAGCCTCGTCGGCCGTGAGAGAGAGCAGGAGCAGGTCGAGCGCTTGGCCGCCGATGCAGAGGCGTCGTCCTCTGTGGCCATCTGCGCGGTCGGCGGACTGGCCGGCGTCGGCAAGACGGCTTTCGCCACCACCGTCGCGCACCGTCTGGCTGACCGCTTCCCGGACGGCCAGCTCTTTGCAGACCTGCAGGGGGCCGGACCGGAGGCCGAGCCGCGGGACCCCGCGCATGTGCTCGAGGACTTCCTGCAGGCATTGGGGGTCCGCGTCGAGGACATCCCCGAGACTGCGCAGGCACGGGGGCTCATGTTCCGCGGCTTGCTGGCCAACCGCCGAGTGCTCGTCCTGCTCGACAACGCATGGAACACGGACCAGATAAAGCATCTCCTCCCCGGAGGCCCCGGCTCCATGGTCCTTGTCACCAGCCGCATGCAACTGCACGCGCTCGTCGCCGCCTACCAGGCACTTCCCCTGACACTCATGCCCCTGAGCCAGACGGACGCACGCAGCCTCCTCGCGCGCCGACTCGGCGCAGCGAGGACAGCAGCTGAACCAGAGGCCGTCGACCGCATCATCCGGCTGGCCGGGCAGCTGCCCTTGGCCCTGGCCAACGTCGCCGCCCGCGCGGCGTATCGACCCCAGCTGCGTCTGGCGAGCCTGGCCGACGAGTACGAGGCACCGGAGCACAGCACCCTGGACGCCTTCGCGAGCGACGAGGACCAGACGCTCGACGTCCGCGAGTCCATTACCCGCTCGTACCGCCTGCTCGACACGGAAACAGCCGCGCTCTTCCGCGACCTGAGCGCCTGCCCAGGCCCCATGTTCGCGGCATCGCAGGTTGCGGACCTGGCCGGACGGCCCGAGCGCCGGGTCCGCCAGGCCTTGTCGCGCCTCACCCGAGCGCACCTCGTCGCGGAGATCGGCCCGGGTCGGTACAGCTGGAACCGGCTTGTGGCCGCCTACGCAGTGGAGCAGGCGGGGCAGAGGTTCCTCGACCAGGGCAAGCCGGCCCGTCCCTGGGGCGGGCAGAGACCAGCATCCATGTCGTTGTCACAGGCACCCTGCGGAGACGTTGCCACGGCCAGTAGCCGTGACCGAGCAGTTCTCGAAGGGGGGCATGCTCTACCGGGCGGCACCGTTCTACGAGAAAGAACCGACCAAAGAGTATGAGCGCCGCGTCCCTTTGCGTGGTTCGACGGCGGGCGGACCGGGTCCAGCCTGTTCGCCTCGATGTACCGCGCATAGTCGGCCGGAGAGTCTCCACTACGGCTGCATTCACCGTCTACGACAGGATCGGCGGAGGCCCTCCAGGAGGTTCCGACGCCAGGGAGCATCTCGTCCGTGGGAGTGCAACGCTCCGCTCGGGCCTGTCGGCGGCCAAGGCAGAACAGTTGGCGTCGGGCGCACGAGCGCCCAGGCTGCTCTACGAAAGACGCGGGAAGACGGGCGAGTCCGAGCTGCCCAAACCGAAGGGGCGATGAGCCGGGGAGGACTTCCTGGCCC
Organism: Streptomyces sp. NPDC046931; assembly: GCF_040644655.1. NCBI lineage: Bacteria > Bacillati > Actinomycetota > Actinomycetes > Kitasatosporales > Streptomycetaceae > Streptomyces > Streptomyces sp. NPDC046931. Next base: position 56,383 of record NZ_JBEYWX010000035.1, on the reverse strand, counting down.
TCCGTAGCGGGTCCGGCAGGCTCTATGTCGGCCCGCCCAGGACAGGTGCATCCCCGGAACACCCGCTGTCGCCGGGACGGTATACGCCCTTCCCCGCACTTTCGGCCCGGCAGCGGCTGCCAGGGCAGACGCGTCAAGCAGCCTCGGTAGGCGTTGAGGCCGGTCGGACCTACCCGCTCACCCAGACCAGTCGCCAGGCCCGCTGCGGAGGAGCCGGGCCGGGTGCCAAGCCCTGGACTGTCCGAAGCGGGCTGACACCGCACGCCGGGCGCAGCCGGCGTGGTCTGGGCGCTGAGAGAGGAAGCGACGATGAAAACAATGCATTTCCCACCGGAACCGGGCACCAGCAGCCAGCGGGAGAGCCCCGCGCAGCGCCGTGCGAGATTCGAAGAGGAAGCCCTCCCGCATCGTCGCGCCCTTTACGCTGCCGCCTGGCGCATGACGCGCCACGCAGCAGACGCTGAAGACCTGGTCCAGGAAGCGTACGCGCGCGCGTATGCATCGTTCGACCGGTTTCATCCAGGCACGAACTTCGCGGCCTGGATGAAGAAGATCATGGTCAATCAGTACGTGTCTACCCGTCGTAGACAGCAGTGCAGACCGCACCTGTGCCTCTCCTCCGAGGTCGAAGACGAGCAGCTGGCGCGTCTTGGCGCCTATGCTTCCGGGGCGCCGAAGTCGGCCGAGGCAGAAGCGCTGGAGAGCATCGTGCATCCCGACCTCCAAGCCGCCTTCCGCCAGATCTCCCCGCCGCGCCGCCTCGCTGTGTACCTCGCAGACGTCGAGGGTCTCTCCTACCGCGAGATCGCGGAAACGATGGGGACCCCTGTGGGCACCGTGATGTCGCGCCTCCACAGGGGGCGGCGGCAGCTGCGTTGGCTGCTGCAGCAGCACACACCCGGGCTGCACACAGCGTGACCGCTTGCCACCGGCGTGGAGGGTCGCGGGCCCGCGTGGGCCGGCCTGCTCACCAGCCGGCCGCGACAGTACGGGAAGGCGCGTCCCACGACGCGCGCGACTTGCTCATCGAAATACGCCGAAACCCCCGTCCGTGAAATCTCGGGATGCGTGCACGGCGAAAGGAAAACCGCGACTTCGCGTAGACGGCCTGTAGATCAGGCTCGTGATTGGCTTGTCCGCACGAGATGACCTGAGGATTGAAGGCAATGCGCTCTGCGGATGTCAAAAGAATGTGCCACTCGGCTCCAGACGGACGTGACGGAAGCAGCGGCAGCGCCCCGGCAGCACGGCCCGCCGAGGGCCGAGGGCAACTCGACCCGGAATCCGCCGCCTGGGTGGACGCGCTCGAGGACGGCCGTGGGCCGCAGTACGAGCAGGCGTGCACGCGGCTGCACGAAATGCTGGTGCGGATTGCCATGGACGAAGTGTTTCGCCGGGGTCCTCGTTACCGGATTACCGGGCCCGAGCTGAACGATCTCGCCCACCAGGCGGCCGCCGACGCACTGATGAGGATCACACGCAAAATCCGGGAATTTCGAGGCGACGCCAGGTTCACCACATGGGCGTACCGATTCGTCGTACTTGAGGTGTCCAACAAGCTGGGCCGCCATTTCTGGCGTGTTTCAAATGCCCGGGTCGACTTGGACGAAGGGGCGCAAGTGCCCGACCGCTCCGGTATCGACCCCGTCAGCCACTGGCAGGCGCGAGAGCTGGTCGAAGCCGTGCGTGACGCAATCGAGACACTGAGCGCCCGCCAGCGGCAGGTTTTCACCGCCATCGTCAACGGAGTCCCCCTGGAAGCGCTGGCCAGTGAGCTGGAGACGAACCGCAACGCGCTCTACAAGACGATGTTCGACGCTCGTAAGAAACTGCGAGCTCAGCTGATAGCCAGTGGACATCTCAGCGCCGCGGGCTGATGCTGCGGCGACTACGTCGGCTCGGGCAGCTCTGACCAGGCGGTTCGCACCGCGGCGCCACACGCCCCGGGGGCCTGGCAGTCGTCCTCCTGGACGGACGAGAAAGACTGCGCCCCCAGGTACTAACCTTCCCGAGGCGCCGGAGGTGTGAAATCGCTCCGCTCGGGCGCTCACCTTCAAAGGGGCCCGCAGGGGCCACCCCGGACTATAGCTTGATCTTTAACGTCTGGCGTCGAATGGTGTGTCGAACTTGATCACTCGGTTCGGTATCTGCCGGACATGAAGGCGGCCTTCGCCTGAACATGTGCTCCGACCAAGGAACACACATCCACCCGCCAGAAGTTCGACGAAGCGGTCGCCTTCGCCCCGTCACTGCCAACGCGCGCAACAGCTACTTGACCCCATAGCTGCATGGGGTGTCTTGTCGGCACGAACCTTGTCCGGGCGGGTGCGTGGCCGGCCGGGCCCGAGCCTGGGCACCCCGATACGTCCCAGGACCACCTGGAACTGCGGGGAGTCACCGCGCTGTCCGGCCGTGATCACCAGTGACGTCGGCTTCTGGGCCTGCTCGACTGCCAGGTGGAGCTTGGTGGTCAGCCCGCCCCGGGAGCGTCCGAGCCCGTGATCGTCGGGCTCGGCGAAGACGCCACCGGGCGGCTCGATCTGCAGATCCCCTTTTTGCGGGCACCCGCCGCATGCTGGTGGGCGCGGGCGATGGTGGAGTCCACCGAGATGTCCCAGGTGATCAGTCCTTCGGCGTCGGGAGGCGTTGTCTCCTGCGGTCAGGACCAATTCTTCCTCGTCCATTCCGCCTCAGATCCCGTACTGCTGTGCTGTGGTGACGGCCCAACTGGCGCACTGTCGGCGGACAGGGCACGGCTTGCACACGGCCTGCGCTTCGTCGCCCTGACGCCGGCCGGGGCCCTCCGGGCCTACGGGGAAGAACAGTTCGGTGTCGAGATCCCGGCAGGCCGCGCTTTCGAGCCATGTCGGAATGCTGCTGCCGTCTCCATGGACGCGGTTCACCCCGCTCTCCCGGGAGGAGGGAACAGCATGCGGGAGGTGGTCAGCGACCGGGGATCGGGGTGTTCCGGAGGGGCGTTTCTCATTGCCGCGTGTGCAGCCTGTGTGTGCCGGTTTGGAGCTGGGCCGAGGTTGCTGTGAGAAGGCTGTCCCAAGACTCCTGGAACTTTGCCACGCCCTCGTCCTCCAACTGCTGGACGACTTCGGTGTAGGGGATCCCCAGGCGCTCGATCGCTTCGAGGTCGGCCCGGGCCTCGTCGTATGTGCTGCGGACGTCGCTCCCTGCGGCCAGCCCCTGTGCCTCGACGGCGAGCAGCGTTGCCTCGGGCATGGTGTTCACCGTGCCGGGGGCGATCAGCCCGGCGACGTACTTGGTGGCCTCGTACGCGCTGTCCTTGACGCCTGTGGAGGCCCACAGCGGGCGCTGTTTGTTCGCCCGCGAACGGTGCAGGCGGTTCCAGCGCTCACCAGCGAAGGCCTCCTCGAAGGCTTCGTAGGCCAGGCGGGCGTTGGCGACGGCGGCCCTGCCCCGGAGGGCTCTGGCCTCCGGAGTGCCGAGGGCGTCGAGGCGCCTGTCGACCTCCGTGTCCATGCGGGAGACGAAGAACGATGCGACCGAGGAAATCTGCGACAGGTCGCGCCCAGCGGCGCGGGCTTTCTCGAGGCCCGTCAAATAGGCGTCAGCAACCTGCCGGTAGCGTGCCAGCGAGAAGATCAGGGTCACGTTGACACTGATGCCCTGGGCGATGGTCTCGGCGATGGCGGGCAGGCCCGCCTTGGTTGCAGGGATCTTGATGTATGTGTTCGGGCGGTCTACGAGCCAGGCCAAGTGACGTGCCTCGGCGATCGTCGCCGTGGTGTCGTGAGCCATGTGCGGGTCGACCTCGATGGAGACGCGGCCGTCCTGGCCGGCGTAGGACGCGAGGAAAGCGGGGCGAAGGATGTCGGTGGCATCGCGTACATCCGACGCGATGATGGTGCGGACCGCCTCCTCGGCTGACACTCCGCGAACCGCGAGCTCGGACATTTGGGCCCCGTATTCCGCTCCGTGCGATATTGCGTCCCTGAAGATCGTCGGGTTGGTCGTGACGCCCACCACGTGGCGGCTGCTGATCAGCTCCGCCAGGCTGCCCGAGATGATCCGCTCGCGCGACAGGGTGTCCAGCCACACGGACACACCAGCGTCGGAGAGGTCCTTCAACGCGCTTGTCATGTTTCCCGCACCTTCCAGGGGTGGTGAGGCGGGCCGTGCAGGCCGCCTGAGCGTGCCTACGTCTGGCTGGGAGCCTTGACAGGCTATGGTCGTCGGTTTCTGCTCAGCGACTCCGCGGCGGTGATCAGGGAAGCACCCGGCAGCACCACGTCCTTGATCAGAAATTGGCCGGGCGGCGAGAGCTTCGGCTCTCGGCCCCGCTGGTGCCGAGCGTGACGGTGAACATGCCGGCCGCGAGCAGGCTGTCGGCTGCCGAGACTCTGGGCGCCCACCGTCCGGTGGAGATCATCCCGGCGATCGTGATCTCAGTGATCCCGATGGCTCTGGCCAGTCTTGTCTCTCCGAGCTCTCTCAGCGGCCGTCGCAGCAGTGGACTCGAGACGGCCACAGGGCGAATGTTCTCCACCTCGTAATTCTCGAACTTGAGCCGTCCGATGCTGGCGGGGTTCAGTGCGAGTCCGAATCGGCTCGCCGTGATCCCTGCGGAGTGCAACCTGGCGATGGCGGTGTGCGCGGCCGTGGATTCTTCTGTCTTCGCACAGGGGCTGCCCTCGACGGCCGGTCCGTGGTGACGTCTGCGCTTCCCGGCGCAGCCGCAGGCCCGAGGCGGACTCTGCCCGAGTGTCGTGTGTGCACCGGCCTCAACCCGTGCCCCTCGACTCGGCCGAGCGGGAGGGACGCTTTCTTGGCACTTCTCCCATCATGTCAAGGCACTGCGCCGCCGGCATCCCAGGGTCGGCCGGCGCGGCTACAGCGCATCACGCTTACTCGTGGGCAGGACGTCAGCCCCAGCGTCCCAGCGCCAGCTTCGCCCGGGGCGCGGTCGCGCCGACGTGCCTGGGCTGTGGTCTCCAAACACAGAACACGGTGAGGCACCCGACTGCGTCAAAGGGCAGCTTCGTGGCACGGTGGCCGGCTTCGGCTCGTGTCCGCGCGGCAATGGTGTGGTGACCGAATGGAGTTGGCGGACGCGCTCCAAGCAAGCGCTCGCCCATTACCTTGCGCGCGTCAGGCGGAGGCACTGCGCCTGAGCGTCGACTTGTCGGTGTGCAGGCGGGGGTCTGAGAGGACCCGGAAGCGGGCTCCGCCGCTGGTTTCCGAGAGGCGGAGGCTGTGGACTTGCCGCTCCCGCACCATCCAAGGGGGGCGTAGGAGGCCCCGCGGTCGGAGGGCCTGGAGGAGCAGAAGCGGTCGTGGTTGTCGGCGTCGACCGACCGGGTGTCCCTTGTCTGGAGTCGCTCCCGGTGCTGAGGGTGCTTCTGTCGGCGCTGCAGCCCTGCGTGGCGCGGCCGCTGTGGAGGAGGCTTCCTGCGATGAGCGCGGCTGGTACCTGTTCGCCTTGCGCTGCCGGGGCGTTTGCAGCGGATAGGCGCGACGGCCCTGGGCCACATCGCCTCGCCCGCACCCGCATCGCGATCACTCAGGCCCACTCCCATCCCGATGCCCGCGCCTACCTTCAGCGACGCAAGGAAGCGGGCAACACCAGCACCGAAGCCATACGCGCACTGCGACGGCGACTCTCCGACGCGTCTACCGCGCCCTCCTCAACGACGCCCACATCGGCACTCACCAGGACTCCCTTCGGCAAGAAGCCTGATTGACATAGGAGCATGAGGACGCAACGCGGCCCCGACAGGACGCCGGGGCGAGAACGGTGGCCAAGATGCCCTGCAAGGCTGTGAACGCGACACTGAAAGGGTGAGTGACAGTAAGAACCCTCACACGCTAGGCGCAGTTCTCTGGCATACCTATTCGTCACTGGCCACCGCGGAGGAGTGCCGGCGGTTCGGGTCCCGGCCCGGCGGACGGAGGCTCTGGCACACAGCATGCAGAAAGCCGGGCACTCGCAGCCTTCATGCGGCTCTGACCCAGCCGAGGTACCTGACGGCGCCCCGGCGATACGCCGGAGCCCATGGCCATTGGAGAGAGGAAGCTGATGGAGGACGAGACACCGGCTCAGAAGGCAGCCCGCCTGGGGTGCGCCACGCTCGTCGACGCCATGAACCGGGTCCACGGCCACCGAGCGCACATACCCGCCATGTCGAGTCCCGACCCTCTCCGCTATCTCTTCGGGCCTGCAGCCACCATCTCCTATCTCCCCTACCGCGAGGACCTGGTAGCAGAGGGCCATGACTTCCGGTACTACTTCTACGGAGCACTTGGGAACCCGCTGGGGGCGGGCCAGGTGCTCGTGCTCTCCAGCGGAGGGCACGCCGACGTGTCCCACGGCGGGGGCACAAAGCTAGCCAGGGCAGACAGCACCGGGCTGGCCGGCGTCCTCGCCGACGGCCGGCTACGTGACTTCGGCCAGTTGCGTGGCTACAGCTTCGCTACCTGGTGCAGGGGGGAGGCGGTCCGATGGGGCGGCGACACGGTGATGCCCTACGCCTGCGCTGTGGCTGTTGAGATTTCCGGTGTCTGCGTGAGTCCCGGTGACTACATCTACATGGACAGCGCCGGTGGCGTCGTGATGCCCTCCGCCAGCCTGCGGCGGGTGCTTGCCATCGCCGAGGACATCTCAGCCGAGGAAGCGGAGGCCGCGAAGGGCATCAGAGGTGAACAGGTGCAGCCAGGTGAGTAACGATGCAGACCCGCGGTAAGTGGCGGCTGCTGTAGGCCCCCTTCCCGTCGTGCCCAACGCATATCAGCACCCTGCCGAGCTGGACGCCCTCTCCTGGACCCGGTGCGTCCCGTTGGCGCTGCACGAGGTCCCACGCGGTGTCGACGACGGTGATGTCACTCGCGAAAGCCCAGACCGCCAGGTGGTCGGGACCCAGCGTCACGGTGCACGCGACGACCAGTCGGCCGTCGCCGGACGTGACGGCGCCAGGACGATCCTTGCCGCCTGGAAGCACGCGTCCACATCCGTGCCCGGCCTGTCGCGGGCGACCTGCAACGCAGCGTCGCCGCTACGGGCCGGGCACGAGCGATGGGGCAGCTTGGGCAACCCTTCCTCGTCCTCCCGTCCCGGTCGTGAGGGGAGGCAGCCGGGCTCGCGACGGGCGGCCGCTTCTGACCACCACTTCAACGGTCCGCCCGCGGATCGCGCCCTGGGCAGGCCCTCACCCCCGGCCCCTGCACCCCTGCGACACGGTAAGAGTCGGGGCGATGCATGGCGCGAATAGGGCAGAAGAGACACTCCAGCACCGTCTGGGAGGTAGGCATGCCGGAGTACAGCAAGAGCCCACAGCGCATCTCACAGCTCACCGACCAGCAGTACCGTGTGACCCAGCGAGACGAGACGGAGCTCCCGTTCTCCAACGCCTACTGGGACAACAAGGCACCCGGTATCTATGTGGACATCGTGTCCGGGGAGCCCCTCTTCGCCTCGGTCGACAAGTACGACAGCAGGACCGGCTGGCCCAGCTTCACGAGGCCTCTGGAGTCCGGCCACGTCGTCGAGAGGCCCGATACCAGCCACGGCATGGTCCGCATCGAAGTACGGTCGGCTCAAGGGGACAGCCACCTCGGGCACCTGTTCCCGGACGGGCCCAGCGACCGCGGAGGACTGCGGTACTGCATCAACTCCGCCTCGCTGCGCTTCGTCTCCCTGGAGGATCTGGAGCAGGAGGGCTACGGCCAGTACCTGAGCGTCTTCGAGACGACGGAGGACGACGCCGCCGAGAGCCGATGACCGGCAATCAGGGCAGGGCCCCGGAGCTGGAACGGCATGGCGGCTCGACGCCCCGTCTTGCGGCTCCGGGCCCAGCAGGGCCCCAGCCGATACCCGTGTACAGCAGGACGGAAAGCGCTCATGTGCTGCGGCGCCCAAGGGGTCGAGTCCCCTCCACGGATCGGAGGCGCCCAAGATAATAGAGCAGACCCCCTCCAATGGGATCATCTTCGCCGCGCTGAGCCAGAAGACGCCCGCCGGACCTCACGAGCAACGGAACCGTGGGGGCCGGGAGAAGGGGAAGGATCGCACAGTGACCAGGAACATCGACAACCTGCACCCGGAAGACGGCGCCATCGTGCCGCCTGAGCAGATCCCCACAGCTGTCACCGCAGGCCGCCTGGCCTACGGCGATGGCACGACCCAGACCTTCCAACCCGACGGTAGCACCTCCTACTTCGAGGCAGGACGCCAGACGGAGGGCACCTGGTCCGTCGATGAGAATGGGCGCTTCTGCTCCTTCTGGCCGCCCTCCTACCAAGCGTCCTACGATCTGCGCTGGGTGGTGGAAGGGGGAGCAGTAGTCGGCCTTCGGTTCTCCGACCTGAGGAGCGGTACCTGCTTCGACGGCCGTTTCCAGTAGCCCCAAGTTCCGCTTGAGGGGCAAACCCGAGCGGTGGCCCACCAGCTTCCAGCGGCCCCGCCTTCCGGTCGTGGCGGGCACCACCGAGCGGAAGGGATGGCCGTTCTTGCCGCCCCGACGACGACGGCCCATCCGCAGGGGAGGCCGTGGGTGGCTCAGTCGGCGCCGACGTGGATCGACAGTACTGTGATGCCGCTCATGTCCAGCCAGACCGTCTCCGGTGCGCGCACCAGACGTAGCATGACTTGTCCACACTGCTGGCAGCGGGCTACCAGTCCCGGTGCCTGGCGGTATAGGTGCAGGAGCGCGACGGGCCCTGTGTTGCTGCAGTGCGCGCACTGGCTGGTCGCTGCTGTCAGGTCGACCGTGAAGAGTTCGGCCAGAGGGCCGGCCAGCGCGTTGCCGTCGATGTAGCCGCCCTCTGCGTCGCGTGGGATGCCGGTGTCTGCCGGTGTGCCTGCCGTCATCTCAGTCTTCTCCTCCGCCGAAGCGCTCTGTGCGGACTCGCTTGGGGTCGTGTCCGAGGAGCACCAGGTAGGCAGCTGCCTTCTCGACGAACGCCGTAGGTCCGCAGACGTAGCAGGTGGGCGCGAAGTCCGGTGGCCATCCGTGGCGTGCCAGGTCGTCGGGTGTGATGCGGCCCGGGGGGCGCGCGGACTGCTGTGGCGCTTCCCGGGTGTAGATGCGTGTGACGTCGACCCCTGGTGTTCCTTGGCGGATTTCTGGCCCGTACAGCAGCTCGGCCGGCGATCGCAGGGAGTACAGCGCCCGGAAGGGAACCCGGCTGCCGGCTGCCCGCCGCGAGCGGATCATGCACATCAGCGGCACCAGCCCGGAGCCTCCGGCCACGAGCAGGACCGGTTCTTGCTGCTCCGGCTGCCAGACGAACCAGCCGCCGACCGGTCCCCGCAGTTCCAGCTGGTCGCCGGGCCTGAGCTCGTCGACAAGGTACGGAGAGACCTCGCCCCCAACGACGCGCTGCACTGTCAGTTCCAGGCGCGTTCCGTCCGGGGCCGAGGCGATGGAGTAACTGCGTTGTGTGCTGTAGCCGTCTTCCGCGGTCAGCCGGATGTCCACATGCTGGCCTGCCAGATGGCCGGGCCATTCCGGCACCTCCAGCACCAGCGTGACGGCCGTCGCGGACTCAGCGCGACGTTCTGTCACCTCGGCGACCCTCCATCGGAGCCGGTCGCCTAGTCTCCGCGATACCGCTGTTCTTGCCACGGGTCTCCGTAATTGTGGTAGCCGGCGCTCTCCCAGAACCCCGGGATGTCGTTCTCCCGCAACTCCAGTCCGTGCACCCACTTCGCGGACTTCCAGAGGTAGAGGTGCGGGACGAGCAGTCGGGCCGGACCGCCATGCTCGGGGGCGAGCGGCCGGCCGTCGTAGCCGTACGCGATCCAGGCCTTGCCGTCCAGAAGATCCTCCAGCGGGAGGTTCGTGGTGTAGCCCCCGTAGGAGGAGACGAGGACGTACTCGGCAGCCGTCTCGACATCGGCGAGCAGGACGTCCAAAGACACCCCCTGCCACCGGGTGCCGAACTTCGACCACTTGGTCACGCAGTGGAGGTCTGCCGTCGGGGTTTCCGACGGCAGCTTCGTGAGGGCGGCCCAGTCCCAGTTGTGCCGCCTCCCGGTCTCCGTGGTGACGGACAGCTCCCACTTGTCTGTGCTAATCCACGGCGTGGGCCCGGCCGAGAGGACCGGAAAGCCCGTGGTCTCGTACTGTCCGGGTGGCAGCTTCCTGCCCGCGGGCGGCCGACGGCCGTGGAAACCGCGCGAGATGATCGCCATGCTGGCCGTCCAATCGGCTCGTCGTAAGCAGGGCTAGCGCCCCTAAAAAATATCAGCGACGGGGAACACACGCCTCTTATCTTCCTCCTCTCCCACAGCCCTCAGCCCACCTCCGGCCTTCGGCGCGACGTCGGTCCAGGCATTGCGCAGTCAGTCGAAGTGCTCGGCGGCCGCCAATTGAGCGCGCAGCTTCCTGCAGCGCCCGGATGTTCAAACTTGCCAAGGACTCCGCGGTCAAGGCTCGCACCCAGGCGATCAATCAGCTCAAAGCTGTCCTGGTCATCGCCGACCCGTCCCTGCGGGAGCGGCTGTCCAGTCTGGGCAACCGCGAGCTGTTCCGCACCTGCGTGCGCCTCCCGCGCGATGGCGAAGGCGACGAGGACGCCGTGGGCCAAGCCACCCGCGTCAACCTGAGCCTGCTGGCCCAGCGCATCGAGCAGCTCACCGGGGAGATCGAGGAGCTGAATCAGCGTCTGACCCGGCTCGTCGAACACCACGCCCCGCAGCTGCTCACGCCGGTGGGTATCGGCCCGGACAGCGCCGTCACTCTCCTGATCACCATGGGAGACAACCCCGAGCGGCTGAACACCGAGGCATCCGTTGCCGCTCTGTGCGGAGTCAGCCCCGTCGAGTGCTCCTCTGGCCGTCCGACCTCGCGCCGACTCAACCATGGCGGCGACCGGCAAGCCAACGCCGCCCTGCACCGCATCGTGTTCACCCGACTGCGCCACGACCCGCGCACCCATCCACGACCGTGCCGCCTGCCCCGACCGCCGCCGCACCACCGGCTACGACTACATCCACGCTTCAGATCAAGGCACCTAGCGGGCCGACTCCCCATCTTCCAGGCTTCGGCCGCTGCGGTCCTCGGGAACTGCCGCGAATGTCCTGACGTGGGCGATCGCCATGTCGAGTGCGACTCGCATCGGGTGTACGTCCCGAGCGGTCTGGGATAGGAGGTACCCGCCCTGCAGGGCGGCCATGAGGCCTGTGGCGAGCGCCTGAGTGTCAGCGTCCGGCCGTAGCACCCCGGAGTCTCTCATCCTGACCAGCCCCGCCTCGATGAGGCCCTGCCAGACGCTGAAGTGCCGGTCGATCGCCTTGCGGGCCTCCTCGTCCTGGTCGGCCAGCTCGCTCGCCAGGGATCCAAGCGGGCAGCCGTAGGCCCCGTTGTGCAGGGCGTTCCGTTCGACGACTGCGTCCCTCCAGCGCTCCAGCCCACGGATGGAGTTGAGGCGCTGCAGGTGTCGTTGATGCCGTTCCAGCACTTCGGCGGCCTGCAGCGCGACGACGTCACGCATCAACGCTTCCTTGTCGGGGTAGTGGCGGTACAGCTGCGACTTACTCGTTCCGCTGGCCGCCCTGACGTCGTCGAGGGTGGTCATGGCGACTCCCCTGACGTGCATCATTTCGGCAGCGGCCCTCAGGATGCGCTCGCGGGTTGCCCGCCCTCGCTCAGTCAGCCGGGAGCCACTCTTCTCGCGCGCCTGTTCCGCCACGTCGGCCAGGTTACCTGCCCGGACGGTAGCAGGACCAAAGAAAGGACCTCAAGGTCCTCTTTCCTGGCTCCCTCGGTCCGGTGCCCCCGCCGCCGCGGGGCCAGGGCTGTCGAGGGTCAGATAGGCGACGTCCAGGATGCCCGCGTCGTCCGCGTCCCGGGCCAGTCGCGCGTGCAGCCCCTTCATGAGCGGGCTGCTGGGCACGGCTGTCCTGTCGCAGAGGTTGCGGATGCCGTCCGCCGCCGCTCTGTGCGCCACTGCCCAGGGCGGACAGGAACGTCTCGGACCAGGCCTCCTATGCATCCCGCCGACTTGCCACAGCCAGGACCACCCGGTACACGGTGGGCCCCTGGTCCGCCACAACGTGTTCGAACGGCGGCTTGCTCACGACGGGTGGACGCTCCGGACGCCTGGAATACGGGGGTCACTGGGGCGCGCGGTCATGTCCCGCACCGCGGGCGGGCCCGCGCCGGTCAGCAGGCCTCGAAGGCGTCGGCGCCCTCTCCTGAGGCAGGAACAGCCGCCACTGCAGCAGGCATGAGGCGATGTCGGTCGCGGCGTGGACGCTGACCGCGACCTGGCAGTTGGCGCGTTTGCCCAGGGACCGCAGTACTGCGGGGCCACGACCGACATTCTTCCGTCCCTGGGCACCGACACATCGTCGATCACCCAGGCCGTCGGGGCGATAAGCGGCAGCATGCGTTCGCAGATCCGACGCTGTACCGGCACGGGATCCCAGGCGGACTGGTTTATGAACCGCTGGAGGTTCTGCTCGTTGCCGTCCGGCAGTCGAGCGGCCATGGCCTGGATCGGCTTGCGGCGGCCGTCCAGCATCAGTCCCCGCAGGTAGCAGTCGCTCTTGGCCCGGTGGTCCTTGCGTGGCACCGAGACGAACACATCGGCCACATATAACGCCAACCTGGCCCGTACACGCTTCACTTCGTGTGCATCCACACATCCAACGTGCCCAGGAACGGCCCGAACCGGAAGACCTAACGGAGTCCTACTTCGCACGGCACGTCGGCAATGCTCTGACGGTGAGGTTCGTCATGTGATTACTCACCGTTGACTGGTCGGGTCCGTATGCGGGTTGCGTGCGGCGAGGACCGTGAACAGGGTGGCGATAACGGCAAGGGCGCCGTATCCGAGCGCGATCTGCGGTAGTGAATAGGCGTTCGAGAGCTGGCCGAAGATGAGGCTGATCAAGGCGGCGCCGCTGTAGCAGAGGAGGTAGACCGCGCTGAAGATCGGCGCCCGGTCGGCCAGGGCGCTGCCGTGCAGCAGGCCGCGGGTGGCGGCGCTGACGGCGATGCCCTGACCGACGCCGGTGACGATGGTTGCAGCGATGAACAACGGCAGTGTGCCGATGGCGATGGCTGTAATGATGCCGATCCATCCGATCAGGACGATGATCATGCCGATGCGTTGGGCTGCCGCTGGTGTGAACCGGCCGCCGATGGGAGCGCCGAGAACGCTGGGGGCCATGTAGCAGGCAAACACCAGTCCGAGGATGAGCGGGCTGCGGGTATGGAGTTGATCTTCGACCAGTGCGGGCATGAAGGACTGGTAGAAAGCCCCGGTCGCATAGGCGGTCACGAACACCACGGCCGCGACAGGGAGCAGACGCCTGACCCGAGCCGGTACGCGGACCCGGGGCCGCAGTGATCGCCAAGCGCCCGGCGTCGGCTTCGCGGTCTCCGGGCTGACGACGATGAGTGCGGCAGACAGTACGAGGAGACCGGCGCAAACCAGGTAGATGAGCTCGCGTGGCCAGGGGGCGAACTGGACCAGGGCGCCGGCGGCGATGGCGCCGAGGGTGAGGCCGAGCATGGGTCCCTGGCTGGATGCGACGGAGGCCAACCATGCCGGCCTGGTGGGCGCGGCGTCGACGATGTAGGAGGTGAGGCTGCTGCTGGCCAACCCCGTACCGACGCCCATCAGGAGCCGACCGGCCAGCAGAGTGCCGATGTCGTGCACGTTCAGCAGCAGCAGACAGCCCAGCAGGAGCAGGCCGAGGCTGGCGATCGCGGTGCGCCGTCGGCCCAGATGATTGGACAGCCGTCCCAGCACCAACAGTGCGGCGATGATGCCGACGGAGTAGGTGACGAAGGCCAGCGAGATGCCGGCGTTGGTGAACCCGTCCTCGGCCCGGTAGGTGTTGAACAGGGGGATCGGTGCGGCCGACGCGGCAAACGAGGCCACCAGGGAGACGATCCCAGATGAGAATGCCAGCCGGAGCGTTGTGCCCTGGCGAGGCCGGTTGATCACTGGTGACACATCTGCGTCGTCGAGAGGGGGCGCATTCAGTCGCGACATAACGGATCAACCTCCGGTAGCTGTGTTGCCGAGCCCAGGCCAGGCCGAGCATTTTTGGGCTTGGCGACCCAGTTCTCAGAGGTAACACCATCCAAGACTGGGCTGTCAAGCCCAGTCTGCGCTGTCGTGTGACGTATGGAAGCCACGACGGGAACACGGGTTCCTCGCAAGCTCACGGACAAGGATCAGGCGACGCGCGTCCCGGTCCTGGAGCATGCCGCGGTACTCATCTACACGAAGGGTGTCCACGCGACGAACAACGAGCAGCCCCGTCGCGCGGCCGGCATCAGCGGGTCGCAGCTGAACCACTACTTCCCGACGAAGGAGAGTCCGGTCCTGGCCGTGATCGCCCGGCAGGTCGATCGCGTCCTCGCATTCCACCGCGGTGAGCGATTCGCCTCCTTCGACGAACTCGACGCGTTTCGGGAGTGGGCGGATTTCTACGTCGGCTACGAGCACGCCTACCAGGAAGGCTGCAGCCTCGGCTCCCTGGTCAGCGAGATCAACACGACCGACCTTGACGTTCACGATGAGCTCGTGAGTGCGTTCGATCGGTGGCGGGACGTCTTCCGTGACCAAAAGTCCCGTACCCTGTCTGACCAGGGCTTTCGCTGTCTGTCGTGATCTTATTCAGCTGGCGTTGCGGTACTCGTGGATGAGTCCGCCCAGGACGTCGTGGCGCTGGATCCGTTGGGGCGAAGGGGATGACGTCCGGGCCGTCGGCTGCTGTGCGAAGGTGCAGCGCGCGGTGGGGGCGTGCGGTGTTGTAGGGCTCGGCGTACTCGGTGAGGGCGTGCCGCAGGTGCTACTCGTTGTAGACGAGCATCCGGTCGGTGCACTCAGCCCTGTTGGTGCCGATAATGCTGTCACCTAGGCTGAGCTGCTGCGACTTGAGGGCCACGGTCTGATCACATCGAAAGCGCTCGTGAGCCCGTCGGCGCACGCTTGGGAATCGTGACGTTCCGGCCGGCCTACCGATTCGGCTGCCTCCTGCTCGGCTGGCTGCGCCTGCTGACGCGTCAGTGCTGAAGCTGCTGGGCACTCCGCATACCGTGCTGCGCTGGCATGCGAGGTAGCTCCGCTGAGGAACTGCGCGCGGCAGATGCCCACACCGTGATCCCCGACCTAACAGACGGAAGGCCTCTTGAAACCAGTGCAGCGCCGCATTGATCTTGCGGGGGTAGGTGCCCGCCGTCAGCGGTAACGCGGGCTGCTGACGTCGGGCGGTGATGCGTCAGTACTCGATGAGCACGGTCGCGAGAGGGGATAACGCGGAGTTGACCTGGGCTGCGTCGAAGGCTGCGGGGTCGAACTGGTCGACAGAGTCGAGGCCCAGCCATTCCAGGCGGTCTTTGTGTTCTTCGTGGCGGGAGTCGGCGAGGATCTCGATGAGGTAGTCGTATCCCCAGATGCCGCCGCAGTCCTCGGGCGGGCAGGAGCGGCGGCCGGCGAGGCATCGGGGGTAGGCGGTGCCAGCCTCCGGGGCGGTGACGTCCTCGATGAGGATGTCGTGTTCCCAGTCGTCGCCGAGTCGTAGGTATAGCGGAGTTGGTTGCCGGTGTGGGGTGCCACCTGGCCGAGCCGCTTGGAAGCGGCGCTGCCGATGCCCAGGTGGCGGTCAGCGACGCCGTATCGGTCCCGGCCGCTTTCGAAGGCCCACATGTGGTAGTCCTCCCAGCTGAAGGCGGCCTGGATGACGTCGTGCAGCTCTCGCAAGGTGATGCCTGACGGCACCTCCAGTCGGCGCCAGATCGGAGGCCGGGAGTCCCGCAAGGTGATCTTGATTTTGTGCACGGTCTTGCCCGGCGCCGTACGCGGGGCCTTTGCGCTCCTGCTGCTCGCCATGGCGGCCATCCTGCCACCCGTATTCGACCTGCCCCCGTGGAACGTCTCCCGCCGACCACAGCAATGATCAACGCGATACATGGATTCGAAGGGGTGGGGCGCGTGCCGGCGGCAAGTCCGTTCCAGGTGGCCTGGGACGGTGAACAGCGCAAAGTTCTGGAGGAGTTAGCGCGGTCACGGACCGCGCCGTTGCGCCGGGTGCAGCGGGCCCGGGCCGCACTGGCCTGTGCGGACGGTGGAGCGAACGCGGCCATCGCCAACGCCCTTGGCGTGCATGTGGACACCGTGCGGCGCTGGCGCAAGCGGTTCGCCGCCGACGGTCTGGCCGCGCTGGAGGACCGGCCTGGTCGCTCCCGCCGTTACGGCCCCGACGTGCACCTGGCCATCGTCGCCACCGTCACCTCCGCCCGGCCCGGCACCAACAGCCACTGGACTCGCCGCGCCATCGCCTGAACGCCATCGGGATCTCGGCGTCCCAGGTCGGACGGATCCTGGCCGGCCTCGACCTCAAACCGCACCTGGTACGTGGCTGGCTCACTTGCCCGGACGATCCGAACTTCTACACCAAGGCCGCCGAGGTCTGCGCCCTCTATCCGCACTGCCCGCCCCACTCCGTCGTGCTCAGCGTGGATGAGAAGCTCGCGATGCAGGCTTGCTCCCGCCGCCATCCGACCCGCCCGGTGAAGCGCGGCCAGATCGAGCGGCGCGAGTTCGAGTACCGACGCCACGGCACCGCCTCCATCATCGCGACCCTGGACGTGCACACCGGTCAGGTCCTGGTCGAAGACATCGTCCGCAACGACTCGGCCACCTTCATCAGCTTCCTGCGGATGCTCGACCAGTCCATCGACCCGAAGCTCACGATCCACCTGGTCCTCGACAACGGGTCGTCCCATGTCCCGAAGGCGACCCGGGCCTGGCTGGCAGCACACCCGAGGTTCGCCGTCCACCACACACCCGAACACGCCTCGTGGCTCAACCAAGTCGAGATCTTCTTCTCGATCCTGGCCCGCCGACTGCCGCGGCGCGGTGAGTTCACCTCGCGCCAGGACCTCATCGACCAGATCCGCGAGTTCACTCTCGCCTACGACGATGAGGCCCGACCGTTCCGCTGGACCTACGACGGAACCCCGCTCAGAGCCGCATGGCCCTCGCAAGATCAATGCGCTGCTGCACTAGCCGCCAGCGGCCTCACGCCATGATCCCCACCGGATCGGCGAAGAGCCGGTTTTGTTTTGCCTGGCGCCGCGTCGGTCAGTCGGCGGACGGCAGGAAGCTGAAAGTGTCGGGGTCGACCGGGCGGCTCTGTCTGGGAAGGCCCGCGACGACGAGCAGGTACGACTCGGTCACGAGGTCGTCCACCAACGCCTGCTCGATATCCGCACCAGGTCTGACGGTGATCCAGTGCTTCTTGTCCATGTGGTAGCCGCGAGAAATGCTCGTGTGCGACGCGCGGAGCGTCTCCGCATCCGAGGGATCGGCCTTGAGGATCACGACCGGCTCCCCAGGCATCGATGTCTGCAGCATGAACACCTTGCCACCGACTTTCCACACCTCCCAGTCGCCGGTGAACTGGTGCGTGTGCTCTGAACCCGGGAGCTCTGCGGCGCACGCGGCCGCGCGGTTCTGAACTGTCCTGTCTGCGTCCATCTTGGCCTCCTCGAGGTCGGTAGGGGTCGACTGCCCGGCGTCCGTCAAGGAGAGGTGCGGGCGCCGGACAGTCGAATTGCGCAGAACCGAGCAGACGCGCCGATCGCGCACCCGCTCAGTTCGTCACATGTGGGTGAAGATCTTCTCGGCGTCGAAGCGCGAGACGGGCTGGCGAGAGACGCGCGTCTCGTCCGGGTACCCGAGCACGACGAGCAGCGTCGTGGTGAAGTCGGTGTCGGTGAGGCCGAACGCTTCGTCGATCGTCGCGCGGTCGAACCCTTCCAGCGGGGTGGCGTCGACTCCGAGAGAAGCGGCGGCCATCATGGTCGCGCCGACCACGAGGTACGTGTTCTTCTCCAGCCAGTGGAGCACGTCGCCGCCATAGTTCTCCGACTGGATCTTCACGAAGCCGGACGCTCCAGCCTCCCATCCCGCCTGGGTCTCCGGGTCCGCGAAGCGACCGTCCGCGCGCTCCTTCGCGAAGATCTCCTGCAAGTGCTCGTCGGGAATCGTCTTGCGGGTCGTGAACACGATCGCGTGCGACGCGTTCCGCACCTTCTCCGCGTTGTCCTCGAAGCGGCCGACGAGAGCGTCCGCAAGCTTGTCCTTGCCGGCCTGCGACTCCAGCACATGGAAGTGGTTCGGCTGGATGTTGATCGTCGTCGGCGAGGTGCGTAGGTAGCGCAACAGGAGCTGGAAGGTCTCCTCCGGGATCTTCTTGTTCGGGTCGAAGTAGCGGGTGAGGTGCTTGGTGATCAGATTGTCGAGATCCATGGTTGGCTTTCGTTTCGTTGTCGGAGAGATCGGGTCAGGAGGTGGTTTCCGGGCGTCGGAGTCACGTCAGTACGTGGTGAACGTCGCTCTCATCGGGGCGACCTCCGTGCCGGTCGACGCGGGTTCGACGTCGCTGGTTACGCGCCCGCACCGGGGATGTCGACGACGGTGTCGTTGACGTTGTTGAGGTAGTTCGTGAGCAGCGTGACGACCACGACGGTGACGATCGCCTGGATCTCGGGGTCCGTGTACCCGGCCTCGCGGACCGCGGCGATGTCCTCGTCGCCCACCTGACCGCGGGTCTCGATCACCTGCTGGGAGAAGCGAGCGACGGCGGCACGCTTGGGATCGGTGGAGCCGCCGGTGCGGGCCAGCTCGATCTCCTCGGTGGACATGCCTCCGAGGTTCGCGGAGATGTATCCGTGCAGCGCCGAGCAGTAGTCGCAGTTGTTGGAGTGGGACGTGGCCAGCGCGATCGTGTGGCGGGTCCTCGCGTCGAGGAGCTTGGCGATGCCGCCCTGCAGGCCCATCACGATCTCGAGGACGGTCGGGTTGGCGGCGAGCGTGGTGAACATGCCCGGAGCGAAGCCGAACTGCTTGGCGATGGCGTCGAGCGTGCCCTGCGTCTTGGCGTCGATGTCGGTGAGCTCGGGCGTGCTGAGACGAGACATGGTGGCGGTCCTCGGGTCGGTATCAGTCTGGGCTGTCTGGCCCACTTGCAGTGAACACGGCACAGATTGGGCTGTCAAGCCCAATCCGCATCCGCGTTGGGCTGCTGGGCCCAATCTGTGGGGTAGGGTGGTGACATGCAGATGAACGATGGATCGCGTGATCTTCGCGGGCGCACGGGCAAGGGGCTGGCGACGCGAGGCACGATCGAGGCGTACCAGGAGGGGGCGGACTTCTTCGTCGTCTCCGGTCGCCCGTTCGAGAACGGCTGCAGCCTCGGATCCCTCGCGAGCGAGATCGTCAAGACCGATCTGGATGTCCGAGACGACCTCACCCGCGTCTTCGCCGAATGGCGGGACATCTTCTGAGCGGGACTCGAGCGGATGCAATATGACGGACGAATCGACGCGTCGGCGGATCCGGCGCAACTCGCACACATGCTGATCGCCGCCTACCAGGGAGGCAGCCTGCTCGCGCAGATCGCCCGCGACCTAGCGCCATTGCGTGACGCGCTGCATGCCACGGTCGAGCATCTTCGCGCGTACACAACGTCAGACGACGTCGTGTGAACCTGATACGAGCCCGGGCCTCTTGTTCCAGGGGTCTATCAGGAATCTGGCTTTGGCTCGTAGTCGGTGGTGACCCTGGGTGTCAGTCAGGGCAGGAGGATGCGGTGGCGGAGGAGGTCGAATTCGGCGCGTCCGCGCATCTGTCTCATGATTCTCTTGGTACGGGTGTTGGCGCCTTCGGTGCGGCCGTTGTGGTAGGGCAATGTGAGGCCGGCATCTACGGCGGGCCGGTCGATTTTGAGGCCGTTGGTAAGGCTGCGCAGGTGGGGCAGGTCCACGGCGCGGGCGGTGCTGATCCACTCGGTAAACCACGGCCCGGGCCGGCGAACTACGCGACCAGATTGACCACTTGACCGCCGCCCTGGCCGAGACCGAAGCGCGACTTGCAGACCTGGCCACCACCCGAAAGGTCATCGCCGAACGCGTCCCGCCCGGGACCAAGCCCGATCCGCCCGAGACGAACACCGCTTACCAGGCCATCGTGAACGCCTTCAACCAGCACCCCGGCCGGGCATTCCGAGCCCGCGAGCTGCACGCACTCCTCGGCATGCCCACCGACGAGGCGACCGTCAACGTCACCCGCAGCCGCCTCGGACGCCTCGCCCGACAAGGCTTTCTCACCCAACCCGGACGAGTCCGCTACCAGAAACGGACTTAACGTCCACTAAAGCACGGCCTACTGTATCCGTAGATCCGTAGCAGGGCCCCCGTACCGGGCTCGGGCGGGTGTCCACCAGGGCGGGCGCATGTCGGGCACACAGTATGGGCCGTCTCCCACGGGTCGCGACGTGGACCCGAGGCCTGACGAGGTCAGACAACGACCCGGGCTTCTGGGACCGGAGCGCCTATTCTGGGAATACAACGGGGTACAGCCTCTACGGAGATCTCTCGCAAGAAGAGCGCGAGGGTAGGCCTCGTCCCGGGAATCAGGCTAACTCGGAGGTACCGTCCCTCGAACGTCCCTCCGCGATTCACCGCTGGCGACATCGCCATCGGCACCTGTGATCCACGAGACGTCGTAGGTGGCACGGTAGGTGGGTGGCCAGAAAGACCAAAACCGCCCTTGATCGTCTACTCCCCCCTCTCCGGACGATTGGCTCCCTTTCTCGACGTAGGTGGTGCGCCCGTCGTGAATGAACACCTGTGTTGCCCCGTCGGTGTAGGTGAATGGTGCCCTCGTCGCCGCTTCCGCGATGTCGGCTGCATCGATGCGGTCGCCGTGGCCTACCGCAGGCCTCTCGGTCCTAGACATGACACGCTCCGATCGGGAGGTGTGTCGCCCAGGCGCGGGCCCGTTGACCACGTCAGACCCAGGGCTTCGCGCTGCTCGCACTGTCGAACCCTGCCGACCAGCGCCGCAGCACGGGATCACTGCTGATGCTTTTCGAACGGTGCTCCGCCCTCCTGATGTGGACGTAACCGTCCTGTTCAGTCGCCCCAAGTAGTGGCGCACCCATCGGGGCCACCGGGTGGAGCGCGCGGCGGCGAGCAGCGGTTGCAGGACACGAATGAGAAGCAAGAAGTCCAAGCCTGTACAGGACTTCCCCGTCATGGACAGGGTTGGGCCGGTGTCGCGCGCCGATGTATCGGGGCTGGGGCCGGGCAAGTCTCTAACGGCGATCAAGCCCGCCGCCCCGACCTGCCGGGCGATGTCGCTCCGTACTATTGTGGACTTGAAGGTCCAGTTACGACCGGACCGTGCATGCCGCGCAGGCAAAGACTGGATGCAGGGAGGTGCCGAATGAAGGCGATTGTGGTGACGGACCAGGCCGCGGGAACGGCCGGGATGATGCTGGAAGAGCGCCCGGAGCCGGAGGCTGGCGGGAACGACGTTCTCGTTGAAGTTCACGCGTCGGGATTCACCCCCGGTGAGCTGACGTGGCCCGGGACCTGGACCGATCGGCTCGGCCGTGACCGGACGCCGTCGATCCCTGGGCACGAGGCTGCAGGGGTGGTCAGCGCTCTTGGCTATGGCACGAGGGGCCTGTCGGTGGGACAGCGGGTGTTCGGGCTCGCGGACTGGACTCGCGACGGCACCCTGGCGGAGTACGTGGCCGTCGAGGCGCGTAACCTCGCGCCGCTGCCGGGGGATGTCGACTTCACCGTGGGCGCGAGCCTGCCGATCTCGGGTCTGACCGCGTGGCAGGGGCTGTTCGTACACGGCCGCTTCGAGGCGGGGCAGAGCGTCCTCGTGCACGGCGCGGCCGGTGGCGTCGGCTCGATGGTGACGCAGCTCGCCCGTGAGGCCGGTGCCTACGTCATCGGCGCCGGACGTGCTGCCGACCGGGAGACCACACTCGACTTCGGCGCGAAGGAATTCGTCGATCTCGACAGCGAGGCACTGGAAGACATCGGCGAAGTCGATCTGGTCTTCGACGTGATCGGCGGCGACATCGGCAAGCGGTCAGCCGGCCTGGTCCGAGCCGGAGGGATGCTGGTGACGATCGCCGGCCCACCCGAGGTCCAGCCGAAGGAAGGCCTGGCGGTCGATTTCGTCGTCGAGGCCGATCGAACACAGTTGGATGAGGTCGTCCAGCGCGTCCGGGACGGTCGGTTGCAGACGAACATCGCCCAGGTCGCGGACCTCGAGGAGGCCGTTGCCGCTTTCAACCCCACCGAGCGGGTCAAGGGGAAGACGATCATCCGTGTTCGCCCGTAAGCATGACGGCGTACCCCCGAACCGGCAAGCAACGAAGGACCACGCCCATGACCGAGCCAACCGAACGGACCCGCTACGCCATCGAGTACCCCGACGAGGCCGGACACCCCGACGGGAAAGGGACCCTCGGTCAGGACGGGGTCGTCCTCCTCGAGGAGGTGATCGATCATCCCCACGTCCCCGCGTTCGACTTCTACGTCGTCAACGACGAGAAAACCGGCATCTACGAGGCCATCGTGGGCGACACCGAGATCGCCGGCCTGCCCTACAACGTCGCCGGCGACGACCGACTGGTGCTCATGGCCACCTCAGTGCTCCCCGAGTACCGCAGACAGGGCGTCGCCACCGAGCTGATCCGACGGGTCCTCGACGACGTGCGCTCGCGAGGAATGACGATCACCATCACGTGTCCGATCGTGCGCACCTTCATCGAACACAACCCCGAGTATGCGGACCTCATCGACCCGAGCACCCAGGGGCGACCACAAGGTCGCACCAGTTCTGAACCAACATGCTGAGCTCCGCCGACAGAAGGTGTTCGACAGTGACGACCAACATCGAGGCCGAGGCGGCCTTTCGTGAACAGAACAACGCGGCCCTCATCGCTGCTCTGGACGAGACCGGTCTCCGTGAGGCCGAGTCCGCCTGGGAGCTCGATATCGCCAACGACGCGGAGCGCGGTCGCTGGACCGCGTCCCTCGGTCCCGAAGCGATCGCAGAAATCCAATATCGGTTCGTCGGCGGCCGCGTCGTACTGTTGACGACCTGGGTTGACCCCGCCTACCGCCACAAGCGGGTAGCCGCGGAGCTCATCGCTCGCGTGCTGAACGAGATTCGCGAGAGCGGAAAGAAGATCACCATCATCTGCCCGGTTGTGGGCGAGTTTATTGCCCGCCACCCGCAATACCTCGATCTCATCGACAAGGTTCATCCGGGCTCCGGCGCCCACCCAGGGCACGAACCCGCAGACGGGCCAGACCACCAGCACGGTCCCGCGGGCGGGCCGGACGACGAGAGGCAGATCGCCGCGCTCGAGCACGACTGGATGT
This sequence comes from Streptomyces sp. NPDC046931, assembly GCF_040644655.1. NCBI lineage: Bacteria > Bacillati > Actinomycetota > Actinomycetes > Kitasatosporales > Streptomycetaceae > Streptomyces > Streptomyces sp. NPDC046931. Next base: position 33,191 of record NZ_JBEYWX010000035.1, on the reverse strand, counting down.
AGCCGTCCATCTTTCAAACGTGCTTCGAGTCGTCCAGCGAGTCCGGAGATGGCGGGCGCGGACGAGCATCGTCAGCGCCCCGAGCCCGCCGATGCCGTCGGCGCCTTCAACGCGACCGAACGGGATGAGGGAAAAGACAAGCATCCGGGTTCGTCCGCCTGGACGCGGAGAGAACAGAGATCCCCCGTTATCTCGTGCAGGAGGTAAACGAGGGCTGTTACGGAGAGAGGTATTGAGATGAAAGCGATCGTGGTGACCGACCGTGCCGCGGGAACGGCAGGGATGAAGCTAGTGGAGCGACCCGATCCGGACACGGCGTGGCTCGCTAGTCTTGAAGGCGCGAACTACGGCGATGTCGTCGTTGAAGTTCATGCATCAGGATTCACTGGGGATGAGCTGGAGTGGCCCTCGACCTGGATCGATCGCCTCGGCCGTGACCGCACGCCGTCAATACCGGGCCACGAGGTGGCCGGTGTAGTCACCGCCCTCAGCTATGGAACGGCGGGGCTGTCGGTCGGACAGCGGGTTTTCGGCCTCACCGACTGGACCCGCGACGGGACCCTGGCAGAGTTTGTCGTCGTCGAGGCGCGCAACCTTGCGCCGTTGCCTGGCGACGTTGACTTCACGGTAGGGGCGGGCGTCGCGATGACTGGCCTGACCGCGTGGCAGGGGCTGTTCGAGCACGGCCACCTCGGGGTGGGGCAGAGCGTCCTTGTGCACGGTGCGGCCGGCGCGGTCGGCTCGATGGCGACGCAGCTCGCACGTGAGGCCGGCGCCTACGTCATCGGTACCGGACGCGCTGCCCATCGTCAGCTGGCGCTCGACTTCGGCGCACAGGAGTTCGTCGACCTTGAGAACGACGCGCTGGAAGATGTCGGCGGCGTCGATCTGGTATTCGATGTCTTCGGCGGTGCCATCGGGAAGCGGTCCGCAGGTCTGGTTCGAGCCGAGGGAATGCTGGTGACCGTCGCCGGGCCGCCCGAGGCGCGGCCGGCCAACGGTCGGGCGATCGACTTCGTTGTCGTGTCCGATCGCGCGCAACTGAGTGAGATCGCGCGGCGCGTGAGGAACGGACAGCTACGGACGAACATCGGCCAAGTCGCAACCCTCGACGATGCTGTGGCCGCCTTCAACCCTACCGAGCGGATCAACGGGAAGACGATCATCCGCGTTCGTCGGTAAGGAGGGCCCAGAGGCAGCGACCGTCCTTCCTCAGGTATGGCGCTTCGGCGATCTCCCCTACGTGCCCGCTCGTAGGGGAGATCGCGTACGTACTCGCTGCGGGGCGTGGCGCAGGACGGGAGCGCGCGGCAGCGCCGCAGGGCCGACCACCTCGGCTACGAGGCTGGCGACAGGTGTGGTTCCCGGCCCTGGTGTCGAAGATCACCGATGCGGCGGCCGATGAGATAGCTGGCTGGCAGAACCGGCCCGTTGACGGGGTACTCCAACCGGAACCGACATGACGATCGGTTCGTGTGCTCGGTACGCAGCACCAAGGCCGGGATCAGCTTGCGCCCCTTGACGAGTTTCACGGCACCAGCCCAGGGGTGGGATCTCCGCGGCGGCATTGGTGTGCCAGCGTGGGGACCGGGAGGGAAGCCCTCATCGATCCCCTCTTTACAGCGTGGACGGGAGCTCTTGGTCGGCCCAGACGAGCTTGCCGCCCGTTGCGGAGCGGAAGCCCCACCTGCTGGACAACTGGGCAACCAGGAACAGTCCCCGGCCGTTTTCGTCGACGATGCGGGCATGGCGCAGGCGCGGGTAACACTTTCCGCTGTCAAAGACTTCGCAGGTCAGGGCTTGGTGCTGGATGAGCCGTAGCCGGATCGGGCCGGCGCCGTGGTGGATAGCGTTGGTGACCAGTTCGCTGATGATCAGCTCCGTGGTGGGCACGAGCTGCTCCAGTCCCCATTCGCTGAGTTGATGGGCGGCCAGGTGCCGGGCGGCGCTGACGACGGCCGGCTCGGTTGGCAGGTCCCAGGAGGCAATGTGGGCCGACTTGAGTGTGTGGATCCGGGCAAGGAGCAAGGCGACGTCGTCAGATGTTGCCTGAGTCGGCACGGTTTCCATCACTGAGGAGCACAAGTCTTCCAAGGACTGTTCGGGTTGTGCCAGGGCGGTGCCGAGGCGGTGCATGCCGACCTCGATGTCGTCGTCACGGGATTCGACCAGGCCGTCGGTGTAGAACGCGAGCAGGCTTCCTTCGGGCAGTTCCACTTCCACGGCGTCGAAGGGGACCAGCCCGAGGCCGAGGCCGAGTGGGGCTCCGGTGGGCAGGTCGGGGAAGGTGACCTGGCCTTGTGCGTCGACTATCGCGGGCGGGGGGTGCCCGGCCCGTGCCATCGTGCACTGCCGGGTGGCCGGGTCGTAGACGGCGTACACACAGGTCGCGCCCATAATCGCGGGGATCTGATCAGGGGCGTCGTCATCTTCCCCGGTCAGCCGCCGGACGCTGTCATCGAGGTGGCTCAGCAGTTCGTCGGGGGGCAGGTCCAGGTCCGCGAGCGTGCGGACGGCGGTGCGGAGCCTGCCCATGGTCACCGCGGCGTTGATGCCGTGTCCGACCACATCACCGACGACGAGGGCCACCCGGGCGCAAGGCAGCGGGATCACATCAAACCAGTCGCCTCCGACACCGGCGTCCGTGTCGGCCGGCAAGTAGCGCCCGGCCGCCTCGACGGCGACGCCGCCCCTCAGGCGGTGCGGGAGCAGGTTGCGCTGGAGGGCGAGGGCCGTGCTGCGTTCGCGAGTGTACTGGCGGGCGTTGTCCAAGGACAGCGCGGCCCGGGTGACCAGTTCCTCAGCCAGGAGTAGGTCATCCTGCTGGAATGGCATCGGGTCCTCGGTGCGCGCGAACAAGGCGACGCCCAACACGGAGTGCCGGGCACGGATGGGCACGATCATCAGGGAGTGCACCCCGTTGTCACGGATCTTTTGCGCCCGTGCCGGGTCGTGGTCGATCCATGTGCCAGGGGTGGTGTCCAGTACCGGTTCCAGGTGGGACCTTCCCGTGCGTAGTGCGCTGGCGAGCGGCGAGTTCGGGGGGACGGAAATTGCCTCCCCTCGCGCAAACGTCGACTCTGGTATCCCTGGGTGGATCGAGGCCAAACCGGCACGTCGGAACACGCGGGGGCGACCGCACGTGGTGTCGTTCTGGGCAGGAGGCTCTTTGCCGAATGGAACCGACTCTGCCAGGTCGACGGTGACGTAGTCGGCCAACAGGGGCACGGCCAGGCTGGCCAGTTCCTGTCCGGTTTGCATGACGTCCAGGGTGCTCCCGATGCGGGTGCTGGCCTGGCTGAGGACGGCAAGGCGCTCGCGCACCCGCTGGTTGCTGGTGACATCCACGGTCAAGGAGCAGACCCCCAGTGCCTGGCCGTCCGCGTCCTGGAGGCAGAAGAACGCGGCTGCGAATGCGTGCTCTCGGCGCGGATCTTCCGGCGGCCATGCCCGGTACTCGTGGACCGCGGAATTGCCGCTCGCCAGCACCTGTCGCATCACCGCTTCAAGAGCCTCGGCCTCGAAGCCGGGCAGTGAATCCTTCAGGCGGCGTCCGAACCTTCGGTCACGGGAAATGCCGTCATGCTCCATCGTGTCGTTCATCCAGGTACAACGTAGCTGTGGGTCACGAATGGCGATGCCGACCGGCGCGCGGGCAAGCAGCGACTCCCGGACCGATCCGTTGATCATCCCCGAGGAGAACGAGCCTGTGTCGGTCAGGGATACCACCCACCGGTGGGCTGCGTCCTGTCCCCACAGCAGCCAGAGGCGCAGGCTCAGCTTGAGCGTGCGGCCGTCGCGGTGGCGGACCGCCGCGGTGCCGGACCAGCCGCCTTGGGCATGGCACTGCTCGGCGAACGCTGATACCCCCAGCGCCTCCTCGGATGACGGCAGCAGGAGTGTGGCGGATCGGCCGACCACGTCCTCAGCGCAGTACCCAACAAGGTGCTGAGCGGCTTGCGTCCACGCGACAACCGTCCCTTGCTCGTCGATCACCGCTATCGCTGCGCCGGATATCTCGCGGAGCCCCAGCGGCTCCAGAAGTGCGGTCTGGTCAGTGCTCATCATCATGGTTCCCATCAGATGCGTCGCGACCCGACCGTATGCGCGCGTCTGCCCACACGTGCGGACCATTCTCTGAGCAAAAGACCGGACCACTTCGCGCCGAACGGCCAGGCGGGCCCCTGGGCGCCGCCTGGCGGACCGGTTGCACTGCGAAGCGCCACGTCGCATGTTCGGGGCGCCACGCTCGGGAGCGGGTCAGCCTCGATTCTCGGTGCGGAAATTTGATTGAGGTCTGCTCTGCTCGGTTCAGCGTGGAGGGAAGCGGAAGCGCAGGGTTAGGTCGTTCGGCCAGGGGACGGGGATCTCCAGGTCGGGGAGGTCACGGTGTGCGCGCCGACGTGCAGGATTCCGGTGGCGTCGAGGAAGTGTCGCCAGATGTTGTCGGGTGTGGCGGTCTCGTAGCGGGGCAGTTTACGGGCGAGCATCCGGTAGAGGATCCCGGCGACGACGGTCAGTGTGGTGTCCAGGTCGACGTTGAGTGGGACTCCGGGGGACAGGCTGATTCGATCATGGTCGGCGTTCAGAAAGACCCCTTGAACTTCGGCGGAGCGCAGCCGTGACATGCCTGTTTACCGACATCGAACCGCATCAAAGGAACGGGAGACGCGCCGTACCCGCATCGCGGGACGTCGCCACGGATGGGGCCGCGACCTTGCTGAACGACAAGCCACACAACCGCGGAGATCTGCACGCGCCACGACGGTCTCGCGCGTCCGCCTCATGAGTCGGATGCTCGACTGCCGCATGGGCCCGCCGTGGAGGATACGACCCTTCTCACGTTCGATGGCCCGTCTCAGACCGTCGCCGGCTAGCGAACCTGCAGTACGTCGACTTCGGGAGACCTCACGAAGGTCTGCACGTAGTCGATGGCTGCCTGCAACGCGTCCTTCAGCGGGGTGATGTCCCGAGCGACCTGAGCGAGGAGGCTGCCGCCTTGGAATGCGGAGAGAAGTAGATTGGCCAGCTGCGTCGGATCCGCGTCAGTGCTGATGCGGCCGAGTTGCTGCATGTGCTGGAGCCCGTCGCGGAAGATGTCCCGCCACTGATCGAACGCACTCGCGAGCTCATCGTGAACGTCAAGGTCAGTCTTGATGATCTCGCTCGCGAGGGAGCCGAGGCTGCAGCCTTCCTGGTAGGCGCGCTCGTAGCCGACGTAGAAATCCGCCCACTCCCGAAAAGCGTCGAGATCGTTGAAGGAGGCGAATCGCTCACTGCGATGGAATGCGAGGACGCGATCGGCCTGCCAGGCGATGACTGCCAGGACGAGACTCTCCTTGGTCGGGAAGTAGTGGTTGAGCTGTGACCCGCTGACGCCGGCTGCGCGACGGAGCTGCTCGTTGTTCGTCGCGTGGACACCCTTCGTGTAGATGAGTTCCGCGGCATGCTCCAGGATCCGGGTGCGCGTCGCCTCGCCCTTGTCCGTGAGCTTGCGAGGCACCCGAGCTCGTGTCGTGGCTTCCATACGGCGCACGATACCGCAAGGTGGGCTTGACAGCCCAGTCTGGGGCAGTGTTAGCTCTGAGAAATGGGCTGCCAAGCCCAAAAATGCCCGGCCTGACCTGAGCTCGGCGACTACTCGCATGCCTACCGGAGGTTGATTCGCTATGGCACGACTGAACGTTCCCTCTTCCGACGATGTCCCCGCGGGAGCGCAAGGCATCCTCGACAACATCGGCGCACAGCTCGGCTTCGTCCCGAACATGTTCAAGACCATCGCGTCGAACCCGACCGTTCTTGACGCCGTCGTGACGCTGCAGAGCACCATGAGCCGCGTTCTGGACGCGAAGACGCGGCACACCATCGCGCTCGCGGTCTCGGAGGCCAACGGTTGCGCTTACTGCCTGGCGATTCACACGTACGTGTCGTCCGAACTCAGCGGAATGTCGAGCGACGACATCGACCTGGCTCGCGCCGGGAGCTCGGTGGACCCCAAGCGCGCCGCAGCCGCTCGCTTCGCTCAACGGGTGGTCGAGAGCCGCGGCCGAGTCAGCGACGCAGACCTCGCGGCTGTGCGCGGCGCCGGCTACACCGACCCGCAGATCTTGGCGCTCGTCACGTTCGCAGTGCAGGCCCTGCTGACCAATTTTCTCAACAACGTCAACCAGACCGACATCGACGTCCCCTCCGTCGGCTCGGTCGGGACGCCCGGTTGAGCGCCGAACCCCAGGCTGAAGATATGGCGGCCGGCCTGTACCTACCGTCGGCCGGACCGAGTGAAGGGATCAATCATGAAGGCAAGTGGAGTGTCCGGACCCGATGCGGACGTCGTCCTCCTGGAGGTGCCTGAGCCGCCGGCTCCTGGTGCTGGTCAGCTTCTGCTGGAGGTGGAGGCGGCCGGTGTCGGTCCGTGGGATCGGTTGCTGAACGGTGCGGGCTGGGATGTGGGGCTGCGTCCGCCGGCGGCGCTGGGTGTGGAGGGCGTGGGCCGGGTTGTGGCTGTGGGTCCTGATGTCGAGGGCTTCGCTGTCGGTGACCGGGTGCTTGCGCATGAGGCCCCGTTGCCCGGTGGCAGCGGCTTCTGGGCTGAGCGGGTGCTGATCACTGCGGCCAGTGCTGCGATCTGCCCGGCGGGGCTGGATCCGGTGCAGGCGGGAGCGTTGCCGGTTGCCGGGCTCACGGCGTACCAGTCGCTGGAGGCACTGGGGCTGAGCCGGGGGGAGCGGCTTCTGATCACCAATGGTGGTGGGGCGACCGGTGTGCTGGCGTTGCAGATTGCTGCTGATCGGGGGATCGAGGTGACGGTGACGGCGTCCGCTTCGGCTGCTGAGCGCCTGCGTGGTCTGGGTGCGTTGGCGGTCGTCGACTACCACGACCCGGATTGGGCGGGTCGGGTTAGTGGTGGGTTCGATGGTGTGTTGATTGCTGCTGGTGGTACAGCGCGGGAAGCGGTGTCGCTGGTGCGGGACGGTGGGCGTCTGGTGTCGCTGACCTCGGACGCGCCGGCGGGGGAGCGTGGTATCACCAGTACGGATCTCTACGTCCGGCCTGATGCCGCTCAGCTTGCCCATCTGGCGGAGGCGGTCGTGGAGGGAAAGCTGAGGCAGAACGTGGAAGCGCTCCCTTTGAATGAGGGGCCGGCCGCTTTCGCCCGGGTGTCCGCCGGGCAGGCCGGTGGCAAGAAGATCGTGCTGACCTGAGCACGTCCATGGCGGGGTGCCGCCCGGTCCTGACAGCGACTCATGGCACCCGCCGGACACGGTACGGCCGCGTGCGCGGCCGTACCCACCAGGCGCGGCGCACATCAGGCGGTCGGGCCGGGGGCGTCCAACGCGATCGGGAAGCCCGCGCAACAGCGCAGAGCGAGCGCCGGGGCATCGGCGGACCAGGCCATCGGCATGTTGTGGCACTCGAAAAGGGCTGCGTCGTGGCCGCCAGGAGGGCGGAGCACACAGACGTGGCAGGAAAGGCTGACGAGCGATGGGAATAATCACTGAGGACATGCGGCAGATCGTCACCAGCGCCAAGCTGGCGTTCGTTGCGACGGTCTGCGAGGACGGCTCTCCCAACCTCTCCCCGAAGGGGTCCGTGCGCGTCTACGGCGACGATCACCTGGTATTCATGAACATGGCCTCGCCCAATACGGTGGAGAACCTGCGGCACAATCCGCGGGTTGAGGTCAACGTGATCGACTTCCTGCTCCGGCGGGGGTACCGCTTCAAGGGAACAGCCGAGATCCGCGGGAAAGGTGACCCGGTGTACGACTGGTCCCGCCAGTGGGTACTGAACACCCACGGCGATCCCATCTACCCGTGCCACGAGGCCGTACTGATCAGGGTGGACCGGGTGCTGCGGGTGGACTCTCCCGCGTACACATTCGGGCACGCGAACGAGGATGACCTGAAGCATGAGTGGGCCGCCAACTACGGTGTGGCATACCTTTGATGTGACATCGGACCACCTGTCCCGCAGGGCCGGCCGCAGACCGTGGTCTGCGGCCGGCCGGCCGCCGAAGTGCGAGCGCCCGCTGAAGGGCTCGGCTGTGGACGCGGTCAGGGTGCAGATCCGCAAGCTTTTGCGGGAGACGCCGACGATGCCGGCGACGGTGATTGTGGAGCGGATCGGCTGGCAGCGGGGGAGGACGATCCTCAAGGAACGTGTTGTGCGTGAGCTCGGACCGGCGTGTTTGCCGGTGGACCCCGCGAGGACGCTGCCCGCGGCGGACCGAGAACCCTGATCCCGGCCCCGGTCGGGGAACGGCTGGAGATCGCCACCGCGGAGTACAACAATTGCACCTACTGCCCCTCCGCCCACACCTACATAGGGGCGCGCGTCGCCAAGGTCGGCGCCGGGGGACCGGAGCGTGCCCGCCACGCGGAGTCCGCCGCCGCACGCCGCCGCAGTGCCGGACCTGTCCCACGCCATTGCCCGCGGCCACATCCGTGAGACGCAGCTCAGGGCTGCCCGGGCCGTGGGCGTCACCGACGCCGAGATGGCCGAGGTCGCGGGCAATCCGGCGTTGAACATCCTCACGAACTACTTCAACGTACTCGCCGATACCGACATCGAATGGCCGGTCGTCACCCCGCACACCGACGCCTGACCGAGGCGCCCTGGCCTGGTCGGGGAGCCCCCGCCCAGGCCCGACCCACCAGGCTCGACGGGCAGCGTCACCACCGCCTCGACCGTCGTCAGGCACTGCCAGGAATGCGAGGAAGAACATGAGCGAATCGCACGAAACCCAGACAGGAGTGCCTTACGACGTGGTCGTACTGGGCGCAGGCCCGGCCGGTGCGAACGTCGCCGATCGCGCCCGTGCCGCCGCCCTCTCCGTAGCGGTCGTGGAACGGGAACTGGTCGGCGGTGACTGCGCGTACTGGGCGTGCGTGCCCAGTAAGGCGCTGCTGCGGCCGGTCATCGCGCTCGCCGACGCGCGGCGCGTGGACGGTGCCCGGCAGGCTGTCACCGGTCGGGTCGACGCCGATGGCGTCTTCACCCGTCGCAACCGCTCTGTCTCCGACTGGGATGACACCAGACAGGCTCTGTTCCTCAAGTCCATCGGAGCCGACCTCTTCCGTGGCCACGGCCGTCTCGACGGGCCCCGACGCGTCAGCGTCACCCGTGACGACGGCGCCCGGCAGACCCTCACTGCCCGGCACGCAGTGGCCATCGCAACCGGCAGCCGACCGGCGCTGCCCGACATCCCGGGCATCAAGGAGGCCCGTCCCTGGACGAGCCGGCAGGGCACCGAATCCAGCACCGTGCCCACTCGCCTCGCCATCATCGGCGGCGGCGGAGTCGGCATCGAGATGGCCACCCTCTGGCAGGGCCTCGGCTCCCAGGTCACCCTGCTCGCCCGGCGCCGCCTGATCCCCCGCATGGAACCCTTCGCCGGCGAACTGGTCGCCCAGGGATTGAGAGAGTCGGGCGCGGATGTGCGGATCGGCGTCCAGGTGACCGCCCTGCGCCGCCCGGACCCGCAGGGGCCGGTCACCCTCACCCTCGACGACGGCGGCGAGCTGGAGGCCGACGAGGTCCTGTGCGCCACCGGCCGCACCCCCGCCACCGACGACATCGGCCTGGACACCGTCGGCCTCACCCCCGGCTCCTGGCTCGATGTGGACACCACCTGCCTGGTACAGGGAGCCGACGGCGACTGGCTGTACGCCCTCGGCGACGTCAACCACCGTGCCCTGCTCACCCACCAGGGCAAATACCAAGCCCGGACCGCAGGCGACGCCATCGGCGCCCGCGCCGCCGGCCGCCCGCTCGACGACACGCCCTGGGGCGACCACGCCACCACCGCCGACCAGCACGCCGTACCCCAGGTGTTCTTCAGCGACCCCGAGGCGGCCGCGGTGGGCCTGAGCGCCGAACAGGCGGAACGCTCCGGGTACCGCATCAAGACCGTCGACCTCGACTTCAACGCCGCCCAGGGCGCCAACCTCTACGCCGACGGCTACCAGGGCCACGCCCGGCTGGTCGTCGACCTCGACCGGGAAATCCTCCTCGGAGTGACCTTCGTCGGCCCAGGCGTCAGCGAGCTCCTGCACTCGGCAACCATCGCGGTCGCCGGTGAGATCCCGCTCAAACGGCTTAGGCACGCGATCGCCCCCTTCCCCACCGTCAGCGAGATCTGGCTCTTCCTCCTCGCCGCGTACCAGCACGATCAGGAGACGCCGTAGACCACCGCCACCCGGCACCGAAGGGTGAGGAATCGGGCGCGCCGGCCCTGTCACCGCAGGGCCCGAGGGGCCGACGTGCGCCGCCGTGCTTCCGCCGGCGCACGCTGGACTAGGATGCCGGCCACGACGCGGACGCGGTGATGGCCGAGACTGTCCCGAGCGACAGCAGGCGAGCACGTGGCCGCGCCGAGGGCAGCCTGTCCGTGCCAGGCGATCGGGACAGCGGCTCCCATCGATGCGTCGAAGCTGGCAGTGGCGCAGAAGCAGGCGCCGGGACTGTGATCAGGTCGTGACTGATGCCTGCCGGTCCAGGAGGTGGTGCATCACGTGCTCCGGGATGGCCGGGTTAGCGGCTGCGGATATGGCGGTGATGGCGTTGTGGAGCAGGCTGGTCAGCGCGCGCGTGGTCAGGCGTGGGTCGGACGCTGCCGGTTTGCGCCTTCGCCGAGTTGACGAACAACCGGCAGGGCCAGCACCTCGGCCAGTGGATCGATCGCGTCCAGGCCGACGACCTGCCCGCCGTGCACACCTTCGCCGCCGGCCTCGGGCAAGACCTCGACGCCGTCATCGCCAGCCTGAGCATGCGCTATAGCTCTGGCGCGGTCGAAGGCCACAACAACAAGATCAAGATGTTGAAGCGGCAGATGTTCGGCCGAGCCCACTTCGACCTGCTCCGCAAGAGGGTCCTCCTCACGGTGCGAGGCCGTTCATGATCGCGGTCGTGGTGACCCGGCTTGGCTCCGGGAACTGGCCGGGAAGCCGGACCCCGTTGCACGGCTGGCGCAGGAGACGATGGGGTCGGCCACTTCCTACGCGCCCATGTCCCATCAGGCCTCTGGCCATGCCCCCACGCAGGAGGAGACGCGCGAGGGATCACCGGCCGAGCGGGCGCGACAGCACCGGAACCGCGCGGAAGATGACGTACGACTGGTGCAAGAAGGGCCTGGGCAGCGACAAGAAGTTCTACGTGAAGTCGCGGTTCGCCGTGTGCGACGAGGCCTCGTTCGTGCAGGAGTGGCTGCAAACGGCCGCCTAACCGGTGCGAGCATGTTCAACGTGCGTGTGGTCGGCACCATCGCACGGGTCAGCCGCACGATCGACTTCCAGTACTACTTCACCGACTTCCAAGCGACCTGCGAAACCAGCGCCCTGTCCATGTCGATCAAACGGCCGAAGTCGTATGTCGTATCCGGAGCCGGTGCGTTACGCCTGACCTGCGGTCGGCGGCCGTCACGCGGCAGGCCCCGAACACGGTCAGCCGGGCGCTGGGGAGTCGGGGCCGGGGGCGGGCTGGACGGCGGTGCGGGCGGATGGCTGCACGGTCCCGCACAGGGGCGTCCTGGCCGTGGGGGTCCGTGACCAGGGCGACGGCAGGCCCCCCGGCCACGCCGACCAGCTGCCTGCGTTCTTGTGCGCTCAAGCCACTTCAGATGACATCCCCGGCTATCTATCCTCTTCCCGCGCAAGGCATGCCGGGAATGCGGCGACCGACTGAAGTGCACCGGCAACGTCGACGGCAAAGGACGTCACATCTTCCTGCTGCCGGAAGCCCAGCAGAAGATCCAGACGCAGGTCAGGAAAGACCAGAAGACCAGCAACTGGCAGCGGCGTTATGCCATCTGCGCAGGCTGCGAAGCAACGGTGTCTGAAACGGTCCACGCTCACGGACTGCGTCATTGCCGCTACCGCGGTCTGGCAAAGACGCACGTCCAACATGTGCTCACAGCCGCCGGAACCAACATCATCCGCCTCGGCGAATGCTTCCCTCCAGGCACTGCACCGGGTCCTCCACCACGACCACCGACCCACTTCCAGCGGCTCTGCCAAGGACTGACGGCCTAGAGATCACCAACGGCATCAGTTCCGTGAACGGCCGGCGAGGTTTCCCGGTCAGCCCAGCGAGGCGCTCGCTGCACGTAGTTCGGCCAGGGCCGCCAGGGTGTACCCGGCGAGCTCGTCCTTGCCGTCACGGTCGCCCTCGGACCATTGGGCGAACCCCCGTTTGAAGGCGAGGACGCCCAGCTCGCCCGCCAGAGCCGCGGTCGGATCGGGTATGCCGCGGGCGACCAGAGCGGTCGTCATCGCGGCCGCGAGGCTGACGCTCTTGAGGGCGTCACGCTCCTGAAGTTCGGCGCTGGCGGCGACGGCCGCCTTCAAGCGAGGGGCGAGCTCGCGATTCATGGGGCCCATCGCGCTCGAGGCGCGCTCGAGACCGGCGGCGACCGCCTCGAGGGGGCTGGCGTCACCGGGCGCGTCGGCGATCCCCTCGGTCAGCAGTCGGCTCAGCGTCTCCTGTCCGGCCACCAGCAACTCGCGCTTGTCGGGGAAGTGCCGGAAGAAGGTGCTCTTGGTGACTCCGGCGCGCTCGGCGATCTGCGCGACTGTCGTGGCGTCGTACCCCTGCTCGGCGAACAGGTCGACGGCAGCCACGACGAGGCGTTCGCGTGCGCCTGGTTCCCATCTGCCCATGATCTCCATCATAGGTGATGGGACTCTTGTCCCATGACTGCGGTAGGGTGATGGGACAAGAGTCCCATCACCTGTGGGGGAGTTTTCCATGCGCGTCTTTGTCACAGGCGGCACCGGTCTCATCGGTTCCGCCGTCGTCGCCGAACTGCTTGGCAACGGCCACACCGTCCTCGCGCTCGCCCGCTCCGAAGCGTCCGCGCTGGCCGTAGAGGCGGCCGGCGCCGAGCCGATCCGAGGGGCTCTCGCCGACCTGGACGCCCTTCGCGCCGGCGTCGCCCGGACCGACGGGGTGATCCATCTCGCGTTCGACCACGACTTCAGCAGCCCCGACACCCTCGTGAAGGCGGTCGCCGAGGAGGGTGCCGCCCTCGCGACCCTCGGCGAGCAACTCGTCGGCAGCGACCGCCCCTTCGTCACCGCCTCGGGTACGCCCCATGTACCCGGCCGCGCCTCCACCGAGGCCGACCCGCTGACGACCCAGGGGCCGGTCGGCAGTCGCGGTCGCGCGGTCACGGCGGCCCTGGGCCTGGCCTCGCACGGGGTCCGGAGTACGGCCGTACGCCTGCCGCGCACGGTTCACAACCAGGGCACGGGCGGGTTCGCCGGCCTGCTGACCGACATCGCACGCCGGACCGGAGTGTCCGGTTACCCGGGCGACGGCGCACAGCGCTGGCCGGCCGTGCACGCGCTCGACGCGGCAGTCCTCTTCCGGCTCGCCCTGGAGCAGGCGGAAGCAGGTACCTCCTGGCACGCCGTGGCCGACGAGGGGGACAAGGTTCGCGACATCGCCGCGGTCATCGGCCGACGGCTGGGCCTGCCGGTCGAGTCGGTGCCGGCGGAGACCTACGGCCCCCTCGGTCAGATCTTCGCGAGCGACCAGCCCTCGTCCAGCACCCGCACCCGGCAGTCGCTCGGCTGGCAGCCCAAGCACCCCGGCCTTCTGGAGGACCTGGAGAACGTCCAGCCCTGACCGGGGACCGGGACGATCGGGCAGGCCCACTTCCTACGCTCGCGCCGGCAGCGAAAGATCCTCATCCACGTCCCCCCAGTCTCAATACAGCCTTTTCAGGCAAATCGTCACCAGTCAGGCCACCGGCGGTGTCCAGGATAGGGAAGGGGGGCTCCTTTCACGGCCTGGAGAGCCCGGGGTACGTGACTCCTCCCCCGGCTGAAGCCGGGGGCTTTTCGTTACGCCGGGTTGGCGTTGCGACGGACCAGCCCGGCCCGTAGAACGTTGAGGGCGCCCACGGTGTCAGCGTGCGCGTGGTGGCCGCACGAGACGCAGTGGAACTTTTCCTGTGTGGGCCGGTTCTCCTTCGCGGTGTGCCCGCATTCGGGGCAGGTGCGGGAGGTGTTGCGGGGGTTGACGGCGATCACTTCCCGTCCGGCGCTTTCAGCCTTGGCGTGCAGGATCGTCAGGAACACCCCCCATCCGGCATCGCTGATCGACCTGTTGAGCCCGGCTTTGGCCAAGGCCCCGTTGGGCAGGAAGGTGCCCGGCCGACCGGGATCGGATCTCGGTGCGGGAGCCTTGCCCATAGTGCGGATCTTTAAATCCTCGTGCGCGATGAAGTCGTGCGCGCGGACCAGGCCGAGCGCGGTCTTGTGCGCGTGGTCGAGCCGCTGGCGACGCACCTTCCTGTGAAGCTGGGCGACCTTCTCCACCGCCCGCTGGTGGCCGGCGCTGCGGTCCTTCGCCTTGCGGCGCGGGAACCGGGACAGGGCCTGCTGCGCCGCTTGGAGCTTGCCGGCTGCACGGCGGCCGTGGCGCGGATTGGGCACGAAAGCGCCGTTGGAGTCGGCGAGGAAGTTCGCGATACCCAGGTCGATACCGACCGCGGAGCCGGTCGCGGGCAGCGGTTCGGGCCGGTCCTGCTCGGCGGCCAGCACGACGAACCACTTGCGGCCCTCGCGCTTGACCGACACGGTCTTGATCCTGCCGACCACGGCCCGGTGCCGGTGGACCTTGACGTGCCCCACCCCCTGGAAGCGGACGCGGGTGACCGGGTCGTGCGGGGTGGAGTTCCACCGGCAGCCGTCCCCGTCCCTGCGGAAGTCCACCGTGTCGAACCAGTTCACCGAGCGAAAGCGCGGGTAGCCCGGGGCATCACCGGACCTGACCCGGCGGAAGAACGCGGCGAACGCCTTGTCCAGACGGCGCAAGGTGGCCTGCTGCGAACTGAACGACCAACGGCCCTGCCGCTGCGCATCGAACGCCCGGATCTCCTTGAGCTGCGCGGACTGCATCCCGTACGTGACGGTGCTCTTCGAGACGTGCCGGTAGGCGTCGCGGCGTTCCTGCAACGCCGCGTTGTAGAGCAAGCAGTGGTCGTGCAGCATCCCGGCGAGCGCCTGGCCCTGCCGGACGGTGGGCCGCATGAGGAACTTGTACGCACGGATCATCCCGAAGCCCACCCCCTCCGGTCGAATCGTTCGATCCTACCTCCACGCGCACTTGGGGTTTGTCACGAAGTACCGACGTGAAGTCTTCAACGGCGAGATGCTGACACGCCGCGAGGAGATCATGCGCGACGTGTGCGAGAGCTTCGGCGCAGCTGCGGGAGTTCGACGACGAAGTTGATCACGTCCACCTTCTCGTGCACTACCCGCCAAAGGTCGCCCTGTCCAAACTCGTCAACAGCCTCAAAGGCGTCAGCTCCCGGTACCTGCCCGCGCAGTACACCGGCCGGAACAACCGGATCAACCGGATCGGGACGGGCTCGTGTTCTGGTCCCCGTCCTACTTCGCAGCATGCTGCGGCGGCGCACCGCTGAGCATCGTCAAGGACTACATCGAGAACCAAAAAGCGCCCAGCTGGCCGTCACCACACCAGCGCAGAGACCTCCGGCGCTGCGCGCCTCCGAGTCGAGGATCGCATTCCCGCCCGGCCTGAAGGCCGGGATTCCCTGCGAAGAACAAGGGATGGAGCGGCGTAGAGACCCCGACGGCTCCCGGATCTTCTTCTCCCGGGCCTCCAGCAGGCCAAGCACCGACGGCACCAGCCACCTCCACAAGCGACGCGAGCAGACGAACTGCCCCCTCCCTCCCGTGGCCAGAGGACGTCCATACCCACCCGGCCCGAACCAAGAACCACGTTCGGAAGCGGAGGGCGTCTTAACCGTCGCGCACCACCAAATCAGCGACAGTTCCGGCCAGATGTCCCGCTCGGTCACCGGCTACGTGACATCGTCCGTCGCGGTGGGCAGACTGAATCTTCTGCCGTCGCGCAAACGGCACCAGGTACGTCGGCTCACCGTCGTCAGCTCGAGCGGGGTCGACCCGCACCCGTACTCCGATGGCGGCTTCCTGTTCAACGGAGTGCTTCTGCCCTACGTGACGCAGGTGCTGGGCAAAACGCTGTACGACGACATGCGGCGGATGGAAGCGCTGGTCCGGGCCAGCGATCTGGACTGGACGATCATCCGCCCGGGCGGGCACTACCACCTGCCGTCGGCGTGGCCACCGACTACACCCTCGTCGAGGGCCACGCCGACGGCAGATTCACCGCCCGCGTGGACCTGGCCGGGAGCATGCTGGTCCTGCTCAACGACGACCGCCACCACCGCACCACCGTCAGCGTCATCACCACCGTCGACAACCCCACTCTGCTCCAGTGCATCCGCCGCGAAGCACTGGCCCACAGATGAGCCGATCCGTCCGCACCCGGCCGAGGCAGCAACGCAGCAAGTACGCAAGGCGGCGCCTCCGCGCGTGGAAAGGCATGCCGAGCACCGCACGGTCGGCCCGACCATGGGCCCGGCCAACGTCAGCCCTGCGGGCGGGTTGCCCGATCGGGACCGTTGGCCGGGGCTGCCGGCTGGCGTGCAGTGGGAGTTTCCGGCGCTGCTGGGGGAGTGCTGGTTACTGTGCTTGGGCGAGCTGGATGGCGTCGGGGCCGGCGGGGAAGTGTTGGTGGCCGGTGGTGTCGTGGACGGCTCCCCATACGGTTTCGGCGACGTCGCTTTCCGTGATGAACAGTTCCTGGCCTGTGATGTGGGCCATGGCCTTGTTCGCCCAGAAGGCGTAGGGCGCTGGGACCAGCTCGTCCAGCGAGGTGCCGTCCAAGCTCACCGGCAACAGCAGAGCGCCGGCCCTCCGGCGATCGCGTACGCGGCCGGCGCCAGGCCCGGCGTGTACCCGGGCAGTGTCCGGCTGGCCGGCCCGTATGCGAAGCACAGCATGATCAACGGCATACTCCAATGAGCCCACACCGTCGCCCCGCGCACCCTCCCGATCCGGATCGAACCCTGCATCGCTCTCTCCACCGGCCGACACACGGGCGCAGCCGCAAACGAGCTCCGGCCCGCTTCCATGGTCCGTCCGGCGCCTCGCGATCGAAAGCAGCCCCACGACACCAGGCCGGCGCGGTCCGCAACCGCGCACAGATCCCCCCGCCGCGCCGCGATCGCCGCCGAGGCAGAAGCAGTGCTGTGGACCTACGGTGGTCTGACAGGGACCGACAGGCCGAACCGGCGTTGCGCAGGAGGCTGCGATGGAGGAGCACTTCGTCTGGGTGACGACACGCCGGCTTCAGCCGGGCACCTTGGAGGAGTTCGAGAGGGCGTGGCGTCCCGCCCCCTACCCGCAGGGTCTGCGCCGCGCCTTTGCGTACTGGTCCGAGGACGGACAGGAGATCACCGGGGTGTCGTTCTGGGACTCCCAGGAGACATGCGACTCCTGGCGGAATTCCGAGGCGGAGGCCCGCCGGCGTACGGCCATGGCCCCGTACGTCGTCGAGGAGCGGGAAGGGTTCTACCGCGGCCGTGAACTGGCCATCCCGCCAAAGTAGCCGTCCGCGAGCGGGTGCCACGGCACGCCGCGGCGGTTCCCCTGGCGACGCATCGACGGCGGGGCAGCCGGCGTAGACCGTCAGGTCGTCATCACGGCATCGCAGTCGGGGCAAATCGCGGACGCGTACTCTGCGGGATACCAAGGCGCCTCAGGGTGCTCGGATGGCTTCTGGCAGGCCGTCTCCATAGCGAAGGTGTCCTTGCCGCAAAGAGTCCGCGGTCCCGTCGCGGTGGGCGTCCCCGGGGCGGTGGGCGCCGCATGCACCCGGCGGACGGTCCGTGCCCCACCCGGCGCCCCGCCCGGGGAGGTGTGCGTGCCTACCGGCTTGTCGAGCTCGTACACGACGACGATCGCGCCCATGCCTCTACGGTAGACGGACCCACGGCCGGTTAGCGGTGGGCCGTCGTGCTCCGTTTGGGTCCGAGCGTGGCGGTAACGGCGCTGCAGTGGGTCTTCTCTCAGGGGTGCGAGCGCCGGCTCGGCTGGTGGAAGAACCGGTGGACCCACCGCTACCGCCGCCGGCTCCGACAGAGCCGGCGCCGGCAAGAAGACCCCCGTCACCAGCCCCGGGGCCGGCGGTGCTGGGCCGCCGTGGCGGCGCGGTGCGGGCAGGCCGTGACTGCTCCCCGAGGACATCGCCGAAGGACGCTTCCGTCTGCCCCACGAGTAACTGGATGCGATACGTCGCAGAGAGCCGGGAGCAGGCGGCCGGGCACCTGAACGCACCCGATGCCGGGGGCTGGCCGTGTGCTCGGTCCAGGCGGCGGTCAGGAACGCCAGGTCCGCTCGTGCGGCGTCAGGCGTGGTCGACGAGCTCCACCTTGCCCTGCTGGCGGGCGCAGTGCGCACAGCAGAAGAACTGCCCATCGGCCTGAAGGCCGTGACCGAGGATGCGGCATTGGCAGTTGTCGCAGATCGGCGCCATCTTCTGGGCGGCGCACTCGAGGCTGTCGAAGGTGTGGACCGCTCCCTTGGCGTGCACTTCGAATGACATCTCGTAGTCGTTGCCGCAGACCTCACACACGGCCATGGACGCTCAACTCCTCACGGCTTGCCGGACAGGACCGCTACCGGTAGCTGCAACCGCCGGCGTTCCTCGACGGTAGTGAAGAGACGTCACCGCCCCAGGGCGGCACATTGGCCTGCAGCCCGAGCGGCATACAGGAATCACTCGACCGGGCGCGTACGGTCGTCAGTCGGCAGGCAAGCCCCGCCTTGGACCGGGCAAGTGTGGGCCGGCGGCCCCGTGCTCCCTTCGCACGCTGCAAGGGGCTGCCTCACCTCAGGGCCGGGAGGACGCGCTGCTCGAGGTGTCCTCCCCGCCGACGCGGGGGTGCTCCGGAACCGGACGGCATGGGTCTGCGGTGGCCGGGCAGCCCTAGCCGACGCCGACTACCCGTCCGCCGACCTGATCCATGACGCCAGCCGCCAGGGCATCACCATGGTCACCCCGGCTCTCCTCGACCACTCACCGCAGGCCAAGGCTGACGCCGGGTTCCACAAGAGCGCCTTCCGCATCGACTGGAAGGCCCGCCAGGCCCGCTGCCCGCAGGGCCGCACCAGCACCCGCTGGTTCCCTGTCCGACAGCACGGCCGCGACGCCATCGTCGTCCAATTCGCCCGCACCGACTGCCACGCCTGCCCCGCCCAGGACAAGTGCACCACCTCAGCGCGCGGCATCCGCATCCTCAGCCTCCGCCCCCAGGAACTCCACGAGACCCTGGCCAGTGCCCGGGCCGAGCAGACCACCAAGACCTGGAAGACCAAGTACGCACTTCGCGCCGGCCTCGAGGGCACCATCAACCAGGCCCTCGTCACCGGCCTGCGCAGGGCCCGCTACCGCGGCCTGCCCAAGGTCCGTCTCCAACACGCCTTCTCCGCCACCGCCGTCAACGCCATCCGCCTCGACGCCCACTGGAACCCCGGCCAACCCTCTTTCACGCCCCGGACCAGCAGACTCACCCGCCTCAGCCACCAACTCGCATCCCGAACCCCGAAGGGTGCAGCTCCGGCTCCGGGGCTGCGGAATACTCGGCTGCAACTGAGGCTGGCCCGCTCATAGGATCCTCGTTCAAGGCGCTGACACGGCGCCCTGCCGACCGTTGGCACTCAACGGACCGAGGATGCGTGGCGCAATGAGCAGCCGACTCTTCGCAATCTCCTTCGACGCGCACCAGCCCGAGCGCCTAGCGCATTTCTGGTCCGGCGTCATGGGCTTGAAGAGAGCCGGCGATTCTTACGATGGCGTCGCCCTGCTGTCCGGGAATGACGCCGGCTACCGCCTCGGCTTCCGTCCCTCCCAAACGCAGAAGGCCGCCCAGAACCGGCTGCACTTCGACCTGACGAGCTCCTCCCTGGAGGACCAGCAGGAGACCGTGGCCAGGGCGCTCGCCTTCGGTGCGCAGCACGCTGACGTCGGCCAGGGACCGGACGCGTCCCATGTGGTACTCGCCGACCCCGAGGGCAACGAGTTCTGTGTCATCGAGCCGGACAACAATTTCCTCGCCGGCTGCGGCTTCATCGGAGCGCTCGCCTGCGATGGTTCGCAGGCCGTGGGCTACTTCTGGAGCGAGGCGCTGGGCTGGCCGCTGGTCTGGGACCAGGACGAGGAGACCGCCATCCAGTCACCGAACGGCGGTACGAAGATCACGTGGGGTGGTCCGCCGCCCATGCCGGACCCGGGCAAGGACCTGCACTTCGACCTCGCACCGGACGACGATCAGCAAGCGGAGGTCGAGCGCCTGCTCTCCCTCGGGGCGAAGCGTCTCGACTCCGACCACGGCGGGGACGGCGCAGTGCTGCTGGCCGACCCCGACGGCAACGAGTTCCGCGTGCTCACGCGCCGGTGAAGCGGGAGCCGCGGTAGGCGGTTGCTGCTGCGAGGAGCACAGCAGAGAGTCGGGTAAGCCCCCGTCACCCCAACGAGCAGCTCAACGCGTCCCGCGAGGAGAGAGCCACACCCAACCCGGAACTAAGCAGCAGAGTCGTCGTCCAGCGCAAAGTCGTGGCACCCAACGACTTCACCAACCTCGACCAGGTCCGAGACCGGCTCCGAGCCTTCGAAGACCGCTACAACGCCACAGCACAGCCGTTCCAGTGGAAGTTCACCACCTCCGACCTGGACGATCTGCTGGCCGGGCTCGACCGACAGACCGCCGATCACCCAGAAGAATCCTCCACCGCCCCCGCCACCTGATCAACCCCCGAAGGACTTCGAGCGCCGACCACTGAGTGTCATGCCCCGCGAAGTGGGCGTGCACTTCGCGCAGGAAGGCTCCCCCTCCGGCAGGAGCTGTTCGCCAAGGAC
The DNA here is from genome assembly GCF_040644655.1 of Streptomyces sp. NPDC046931. Taxonomy (NCBI): domain Bacteria; kingdom Bacillati; phylum Actinomycetota; class Actinomycetes; order Kitasatosporales; family Streptomycetaceae; genus Streptomyces; species Streptomyces sp. NPDC046931. Next base: position 12,437 of record NZ_JBEYWX010000035.1, on the reverse strand, counting down.
CCCGAGCGGGCCGCGCGCCGCCTGGTGCACATCCCGGTCGGCCGGTTCGCGGAGGCCAAGGGATCGCCGTAGCGGCCGCGTTCCTCGCCGGCGACGACGCCTCCTTCGTGAACGCCACCGACTTCCTGATGGAGGGCGGGGTCTCGGGCGCGTACGTGACACCGCTGTGAGGCGGGCGGGACGGTCAACCTCGGTGGCCACACCGTCAGTGCGTGAGGGTAGGGTGCCGCTGTGGACATGGCGACCCCCGGCTGGTACCCGGACCCGTGGCATGAGGGCGGCGGCCCGGCAGGGCATCGGTGGTGGGACGGCACGACCTGGACCGGGCATGTGCAGGCGCCGCAGCCGCCCGGCGGAGGCAAGCGGCGTCGCGGCCTGGTCGTGGGCCTCATCGCCGGCGCCCTCGTGCTGGTCGCCGGGGGTGTCACGGCGGCGGTGCTGACTGGCGGCGACGGCGGCCGCAAGGCACCGTCGGCCCACGGGTCTGCCTCCCCTGACCGGCACGCGCCGAGCCCGTCGGCGTCGCACCGCGCCCAGCCGAGCCCTTCCGGATCCGCGGACGAGGACCGCCACAGTGGCGGGAGCCGGCCCCCGGGGCAGCGCCCGGCCGTCACCGGACACGTCGACGACACGGTCAACGGCCTCCGCGTCCCCGTGCTGCGCGGCTGGCGGGGCGCTCCCACCAAGACCGGCGCGGGCCTCGGGTACGGCACCGTGTACCACTGCCCGGCGGTGCCCGCCGACTTCTGCCTGCCCGGTGGCGCGTACACGCGGGTCATCACCCATCCTGGCGACCTGACCCTCAAGGAACTGGCACAGGCCGAGATCGGCGCGGTCGCGCAGAGCACGTACGGTACCAACACGAGCGGCCGGAAGGACTACGGCGGCATCACCGGACATCGCCGGACCGCCGCGGGGGCTGTGACGGTCGCGGGCCGGGAGGGTTACTTCATCCGCTGGAAGGTCAGCACGGGCAAGGGACCCGGCGCCGTCGTGGAAGCGGTGGTGTTCCCCTCGCCGCGGATCCAGGGCCGCTATCTGCTGCTCGGCTTCGGATTCGACGACAACAGCAGCGGCCCGTCCGTGACGGACATGCAGTGGATCACTGATGGCATCGAGCCCCTCGACGGCGGCAGCAGCGGCACCAGCGCCTGACCATGGCGCCGCCCGGCCGTCACCGGGACGTCTTGCGGCGACGGAGCCAAGGCCCGCGCGTCTGCCACTGGGCCGCCGTCAAGCTCCCCGCGGTCGAGGACTTCGACGCCGACCAGCCCACACATCAATGCTGGGCACTGGCCCGCCGCAGCATCAGTAGACCCGACGAGATCGCCTACCGCCTCGGCCATGCCCCGGCGGACACCAGCGTCGCCCGGCTGGTGCACGTCGCCGGGCGCCGATGGGCGACCGAGGAATGCTTCCAGGCCGCGAAGAACGAATGCGGCTTGGACCAGTACGAAGTCCGCCGCTACGTCGGCTGGATGCGGCACGTCACCCGGGCCATACTCGCGCACGCCTTCCTCGCGACCACGGCGGCCCAGGCAACCGGAAAGGGGGATGCGGAAACGGTTCCACCCTGGTCCCACTCACCGTGGCGGAAGTTCGCCGGCTCCTGGCAACTCGCCCCGCACCCCGGCCCCGCCCGCCACTTCGCATACACGCAGTGAACTGGTCGCAGTGGCGGCGAAGGCGCCAAGCCTTCGCCGCCCGGACCCGCCCTGCGGGCTCTCGTTATCGCCTTCGAGGGCCGACTCTCCATCGGCCGCCGCTGACTCACATCACCCGAGCCACACCGCTTGCTGGACAGACCCGCAAGCCGGGGCCCGGCTGCGCTGTCCCCTCCATCTGTGCCATGACCTGGGGCCGCAGTGCAGCGCCCGGTCCCCAGTTCTCGTCCACCTGATGGCCGTTGTTCTCTGGTGACGGGAGGATTCGCCGTGTAGCGTCGCTGTCAGATGTCGTGGTTCGCAGTACCAGCCCGCGCTGTGGTGCGGGCGTTTTGCTGTGCAGTGCCCGTGAACCAGGACGACCACCTCCGGATTCGCGCGGTGCGGATCCGATATCGACTGAGAGGCACCGGCATGGCCAGCGGAACCGTGAAATGGTTCAACGCCGAAAAGGGCTTCGGCTTCATCGCGCAGGACGGGGGCGGCCCCGACGTCTTCGCGCACTACTCCAACATCAACGCCAGCGGTTTCCGTGAGCTCCAGGAAGGCCAGGCGGTCACCTTCGACATCACCCAGGGCCAGAAGGGCCCGCAGGCGGAGAACATCACCCCTGCCTGATCGTGCAAGGAGGCGGCACCGTGCCTGCGACAGGCACGGTGTTGCGGGAGCCGTGAAGGCTTCGCCACCCTCTGTGCGGCGCGTCAGCCGCGAGAAGTGCTCGATGAGCGCGCAGGACGTCCGAGCCACCGCCGCTTGCGCCGGAGTACGTCACCGGCCTGCCGCCTTATCCGGCGGCAATGATCGCGCACGGCGGGTCTGCAGGGCCTCTACAGTCCCGGGCGCGCCGGTCCACCGTCCGTTGGGGTGCGGTCATTGACGTACCGGCCTTCCTTCATCCGGTTGATGACCGTGATCCGGTGCACGGCCGGGCTCGTCTCGGCGGCCGCGGCGGTCTCTCACGAGCTCGTGCACGGTAGGCAGTGAGGCGTCGACGACGGCGGCGGGTCTCGGTGTTCACGTCTGCTGTGCCGAGGTCAGGTCCGCGGTCTGCTGATGGGACAGCAGTCAGGCGACGGCCTGGACGGTGTGACTCATGTGCTCCCGGTGACCGAGGTGGCGGGTCGGAGCACGCCAGTTCTTCAGGTGGGCGACGCCGTACTGGACCCGGATACGGTGTGAGGAATGTGCTTTGCGCTGCCGCTCGTGCATCTCCTCGTACCAGTCCGGAGCGTTCTTCCTGAACTTGCGGTGCGGAGGTGTCACCACCCGCCCGCCGGTCTGCGCGCCCAGGCCCTGGTAGCCGGCGTCGGCGAGAATCTCCACCGCGGGGCCGTCGGTCCCTCCCAGGCCCGTGACTGGGGCTGGGACGGGCCGAGCGCGCGGCTGAAGGGGTCCATTAGGCTTGGGCGCTCCGACGGGCAGTCGCCCGCCGCCCGGCGGGGGGGTACGGCACTCGTGCGGCTGCCCCGGACCACCACACCCAAGGACGGCAACCGAGTGTCTTTCTTCACCATCGGCCACCGCGGTGTCATGGCCGCCGAGCCGGAGAACACCCTGCGCTCCTTCCTGCGGGCCGAACGCGAGGGGCTGGACGGCATCGAACTGGACCTGCACCTGAGCAAGGACGGCGAGCTGGTCGTCATGCACGACGAGACCTTGGACCGCACGACGAACGGCTCCGGTCCGATCACCGACCAGAAGCTGCGGAAGCTCAAGAAGCTCGACGCTGGCCTCGGCGAGCGCATCCCTACGTTCGGGGAGGTACTGGACGCCGTCGGGCCGACGCTGCCGATCCAGGCGGAGATAAAGGACGTGGCCGCCGCCCGGTCGCTGGCCAAGGTGCTCGTCGACCGCGACCTGCTGGACCGGGTCTCGGTGCTGTCGTTCCACGACGTGGCGCTGATCGAGATCCACAACCTGCTGCCGCAGGCCCGCACCGTGCTGGTGGCAGGCCCCAGCGCGCACCGCGACACCTTCGTCGGCCGCGCTCAGAAGGTCGGTTCCACGCTGGTCAGCGTGGAGCTGCGCCAGCTGAACCGGGCCATCGTGGAGAAGTGCGGTGCCGCTGGCATCGACGTGATGGCCTGGACCGTCAACGACGAGCGCGACCTGGCGCTGGCCCGGACGCTCGGCCTGGTGGGCTGCGTGACCGACCAGCCCGGCATGAAGCGACTGGTCGAGGCCACGTCCTGACCTCAGGGGCCCGGGACCGAACCGGCCGCCCGTACGGTCGGTCGAAAGCATGAACGCCGTGGTCGCAGTCCTCCGCGCGGGAGAACCGGAACCGCGGCGCGTTCGCCGGCGTCAGGCTGGCTGCTTGAATAGCCCGGACGTCCCCCGGCGCGTACTTGTCCCATGCTTAGCGGCACCAGCTCGCTGCTGCCGTCCTGCGCCGCGCGCCTGGGATGGTCCCGCCGCGGTGTAGTCGGCATCGAATGCCTGCTGCTGCTCCCCATGCTCGCGGGGATGCCCTTCGAGGGCGGCCAGGATGCCCGCGCTCTGGCCGCGGTCCCAGCGCAGCACGCCGCCCACCGAGCGCACACCGCAGAGCCTGGCGCAGGCCACCAGTGCGAGCAGCATCGGGCAGGCATGCGTGACCAGGTGCGGGGTCTGCGGGTCGGGTACCGAGCGGACCGCCTCCAGCGGCGACGGCAGACGCTGGGGGTGCACAACTCCACGTGTTGACTTGGCCAGAGGCGCTCAAACTGTGTGTCAGTGTCTGGCTCCGAGTACGTAAAAGATCCTTTCTGGAGGAACGCTCCCCGGGACATGCTGGCGGCTGACCAGGCAGTCGACCGAGGAGCGGGATGAGCGGGCAGTTCGGGGTGGACCCCGACACACTGACGGAGCTGGCGGGCAAGTTCGACAGGGAAGCCACGGGACTCGCCGGGCCGATCGAGGGCTTCTCGGCGGGCGCGTCCGAGATCGGTCAGGCGTTCGGCCTGCTCGGTGTCTGCGACGGCACGGCGGAGAAGTACGGGCAGCTGCTGAGCCACACGGTCAAGGCGCTGGGCTACCTTCCCGACGTACTCAACGGCGACGGAGACCGGCTGCGGGTCAACGCGGCCAACTACTGCTCTGACCACATACGTTGGCCGGGTCGGTGGTCGAGGCAGTTGGATGTCCGGTGACGTCCGATCCGACCGCTGGGGGTGTGGTGGCCGAGCCTGTCCGTGTGCGCAGGTTGACCGACCAAGAGGGGCAGAAGCTGCAGCAGATCGTGCGCCGGGGCAGCACCACTTCGGTGCGCTTCCGGCGGGCGATGATGCTACTGGCCTCAGCCGGCGGGAACCGGGTCCCGGTGATCGCGAAGCTGGTGCAGGCCAACGAGGACACCGTCCGGGACGTGATCCACCGGTTCAACGAGATCGGCCTGGCCTGCCTGGACCCTCAATGGGCGGGAGGCCGTCCCCGCCTTCTCAGCCCTGGCGACGAGGACTTCGTCGTCCAGACGGCCACCACCCGCCCGACCAAGCTCGGCCAGCCGTTCACCCGCTGGTCGATCCGTAAACTCGCCGCCTACCTGCGGAAAGTCCACGGCCGCGTGATCCGGATCGGCCGCGAGGCGTTACGGTGCCTGCTCGCCCGCCGCGGCATCACCTTCCAGCGCACCAAGACCTGGAAGGACTCACCGGCCCCTGAGCGCGACGCCAAGCTCGACCGCATCGAGCACGTCCTGGAACGCTTCCCCGACCGCGTCTTCGCATTCGACGAGTTCGGCCCGCTCGGCATCCGCCCCACCGCCGGCTCCGGCTGGGCCCGCTCCGGTCACCCCGAGCGGCACCCCGCGACCTACCACCGCACCCACGGCGTCCGCTACTTCCACGGCTGCTACTCGATCGGCGGCGACACCCTGTGGGGCGTCAACCGCCGCAAGAAGGGAGCCGCGAACACCCTGGCCGCGCTCAGGTCGATCCGCGCGGCTCGCCCGGACGGCGCCACGATCTATGTCATCTTGGACAACCTGTCCGCCCACAAGGGCGAGACCATCCGGCGCTGGGCGAAGAGACACCGGGTCGGGCTGTGCTTCACCCCGACCTACGCGTCCTGGGCCAACCCGATCGAGGCCCACTTCGGACCGCTGCGTCAGTTCACGATCGCCAACTCCAACCACCGCAACCACATCGCGCAGACCCGAGCGTTTCACTCGTACCTGCGCTGGCGCAACACAAACGCCCGCCACCCCGACGTCCTGGCCGCACAACGTCGCGAGCGCGCCCGCATCCGCTGCGAGAAGGGCATCCGCTGGGGAGGGCGTCCCCTCTCCGCTGAACGGCTTCAGGTCCTCAGGCCGAGGGCTGCATGACGACCTGCTCACCCTCTCCGTCCGGTGCCTCGAAGTTGGTCAAGTAGCGGCTGAACAGCGTCTCGTCCACTGTGACGGAGTTGGGGCCTTCCTCGCCGTTCCGTGCTTCAAGGCGACGTTCCAGGGTCGTCCGATCGGCCTTGAGGTGGATCAGTTCCCATCGGCCGCCGTGCTTCTCGATCAGCGCCTTGTAATCATCACGGGCGGCACGACTCCAGAAGCTGTAATCCACCACCACATTGCGCCCGGCCAGGATCAGCTCGACCAGTTCCTGACGCTGCTCGCGGCGGACCTCTTCCTTGAGCTGGTCGAATGCCTCCGCTTCCAGCACCAGGCCGGCGTCACGCTGCCCGAGTCGCTGCCAGACCACCTCATCGATCGACAGGCGAACGTAACCGCGTCGCACCAGATCCATCGCGTAGGTGGTCTTGCCCGCTCCCGGAAGACCACACATCAGCATCACCGTGCTCAATCGCTGCGTCACGGAGCCAGGTTAATCCCGAGGACGCGCCATCCTCCGTGGCCAGGAGCGCACCCGCTGAAGCCCAACCCGGCGAACTTATGTGGTCAGAGCACTACACGGACTCCGACCAGACCGCCGTCGGCTATGTCAGCGCCGCCGTCCGGCGCCCGGGAGGCCCGGCATGAGCGTCAACAGCTGGATCGACGGCAAGGTCCTGGAGGTCCTCGAGGCGTTCGGTGTGGAACTCCCGGGCGGCGACGGCCCCACGCTGCGCTCCGTCGCCCGCCACTGGGACACCATGGGCTCAGAGCTGAGCGATCTCGTACGAGCCGTCGACGCTGCGATTGCGGGCGTCGACAAGGAGGGCTGGCACGGCGAGGCGCGTGACGCCTTCGAGAAGCATTGGCGGAAGCGGCGGCGTATCGTCCTGGAGACCGCGGGCAACTTCCATCACGTGGCCGACGGGCTTCGGGCGTATGCCACGGAGACCGACGGGATCAACGAGGAGATCATCGACATCTGCGTCGAGATCGCCGAGATGGAGATCGCCGGCGCCGCGCTGTCCGTGATCGAGTCATGGCCACCGGCCCTATCTGTGCCGGGCTGGACAGGGTGGGCCTGCCCGGTTCGCGCCGGTCTCGGTGAAGACGTTGGTCCCCGGCACGTCCTGCCCGAGCCGAGCGCGAGCCCGACATGGCGACGACCGGTTCACCCGCGCGAGCGCCCGGCTGCCCGGGACGCTGCTGGAAAGCACCCGCAGGACCTCTTCGCACGACTCCCGGGCGAACAGACACAGGGTCAGGACGAAGTACACGACCAGCCAAGCCGACAGGAGGCGACGGCGCTCGGGGATGGGCCCGCGGAGTCCACGTCGGCCGGGGCTCCTTTGAGTGCTCCCCACCGCGTGGTACGACGAGTTCCACTGGCTCCAGGTAAGTAGCTGTGTCAGATCCGTTGATCTGTGACGGCCTGTGATGGGTGGAAGGCGTGGCCACCTTTTTCGACGGTCTCCCGTTCCCGGCGAGCAGGGCTGTTCGTTGGGGGATCCCCTCACGAACAGGCCCATTGGTCGCCCTGCCGGTCGAAACACTGAGGCGGGGCCCACTTCATCCTCATGGGCCCCACCTCAGTGTTCATACCGTCACCCGCGCCGGTGGTGGTGTTGCCCGCACCGCTTGTCGCGGTTGATGTTGGTGGGGTCGGTGGCGGTTTCGGTGGTGGGGTCGCCGCCCCCGGTGACCATGGCAGTGTTGGTCACCTGACGGTCGCGGCCGTCGCCTCCCATGACAGCGGCGGTTTCCCGGTACTTGGTACGGCAGGAGACGTTGACCGTCAGCGTGATGTCCGGGTAGTTCTGGTCGGCGGGCAAGGCGTCGCTGCGGGTACAAGTCAGTGTCCTCAGCGTGCAGGTCCAGCCGGTTCCGCTGATGCTTGCCGCGGTCAGCCCGGACGGCAGGATGTCGTGCATGGTCACCGTGGTGCCGTCGGTCGGCCCGTTCCCGTTGTTCCCCACGATGATCGTGTACGTGCCCTGCCGGCCCTGGACGAAGTCCCCGGTGTGAGTCTTGGAGATCGTCAGCGACGGCGGTGCGGACTCGATCTCGGTGGGATCGGTAGCCGTCTGCGTCGTGGTGTCGCCGCCTCCGGTGACGGTGGCGGTGTTGGTGACCTGCGCGGGGGCGGTGGGTGAGACGTCGACCGTCAGCGTGATGTCCGGGTAGTTCTGGCCGCCGGGCAGGACATCGCTGCGCGTGCACGTCAGGGTGTTCAGGGCGCAGGTCCAGCCGGTGCCGCTGATGCTGGTCGCGGTCAGCCCGGATGGCAGGGTGTCGTTCACGGTCACCGTGGTGCCGTCGGTCGGCACGGCCCCGGGGGAGTTGCCCACCGTGATCGTGTACACGCCCTGCTGGCCCTGGACGAAGAATCCGGTGTGGCTTTTGTCGATCGCCAGGGATGGGACACCGGGTGGAGTGATGGCGGTGGGGTCGGTGGCGGTGTGGGTGGTGGTGTCGCCGCCTCCGGTGATGGTGGCGGTGTTGGTGACCTGCGCGGGGGCGGTGGGTGAGACGTTGACCGTCAGCGTGATGTCCGGGTAGTTCTGGCCGCCGGGCAGGACATCGCTGCGCGTGCACGTCAGGGTGTTCAGGGCGCAGGTCCAGCCGGTGCCGCTGATGCTGGTCGCGGTCAGCCCGGTCGGCAGGGTGTCGTTCACGGTCACTGTGGTGCCGTCGGTCGGCGCGGCCCCGGGGGAGTTGCCCACGGTGATCGTGTATACGCCTTGCTGGCCCCGGATGAAGTTCCCGTCGTGGCTTTTGTCGATCGCCAGGGTGGTGGGTCCGGTGTTGGTCAGTGCGAAGGACGCCGGGGGGATGGAGAGGTCGTCGGCCAGGCTCGCCGTGACGGTGTAGGAGCCGACCTTGCCGTTGGCGAAGAAGGTGGGCGCGGTCGCCACACCGTTCGCGTTGGTGAACACGATGACCGAGGTATCGAGAAGATCGAAGGTCCCGGACGGGCCGGTGAGCGGCGGTGCGGTGAAGGTCACCGGCACTCCCGGCACGGGGTCGCCGACGGTGTCGGTGACGGTGGCCTGGAAGCGAACGAGGAAGAATCTGTTGATCGGGGTCGACTGGGGGGTTCCGGCGGTGGCAGTGATGGCGGAGACCACGCTGTAGGAGATGGTCACCCTGCCGTCGTGGTTGGCCGTGCCGACGGGCGACGCGCCGTAGCTGGTGCCGGAGCCCGATGGCGTGGCGAAGCTACTGCCGCCCCCGCCGCCGCCCCCGCTGGCGTGCAATACAATCCCGCCCACGGTCATGGCGGAAGCCCCACCGCCGCCGCCGCCGAAGTATCCGCCGCCGCCGCCCCCGCCGCCTGCTCCCCCGCCACACGCGTCAGGTACGACCGACGCGCCTTTGCCCCCTGCCCCGCCGGCACCCACCCCGGCACCGGAGAAGCTGCTTCCTCCCAGGCCGTTCCCGCCGATGCACAAACTTGGGATGGCTGGACCGCCTGTTCCTCCCGTGCCGGGGGAGTGGTTGGGGGTGCTGCCGCCTTTTCCGCCTTCTCCCGCCTTGGCAGTGAGGAATGCGTCGCCCGTGGCGCCGTCGCCGGCGTTCAGCCCTGCGTCACCACCACGTCCCCCGGACAAAAAGGGAGGGACGATAGTACGACCCGCGAGACCGCCGGCACCACCGCCTCCGCCCGCCACGACCAGCAGCGTGCCACTCGCGCTGATACTGGATGCCCCGCCTCCACCCGCGCCGGTGTCGTCGACAGCGGGATCCCCGTTTGCTCCGCCCTGGCCACCGCCGTTGTACCCGCCTGCGGCACCGGTGCCGCAGTCCTTGCCGCCGGCGCTCGCGACATTGATCGTGTAGGTGGTCGCCGCGGTGGTGGCCAGTGTGGTGACCACCCGGCTCCCGGTCCCCCCGGGCTGGTCGTAGGGAAAGTGACCGATTACATCCGGACAGGCCGTCAGATCACCGCCCCCAGCGCCGTCCGCGACGATTCGCACCAGTGCCCCGGCCGGGACAGTAAGGAACTCCGGGTGGCCGGTGTAGTTGAAGGTCTGACTCACCGGTGCCGCCACCCGCGCCCCACGTGTGCGGGCAGCAACCGGAGCGGTGCCGCGGGGCCCGGCCACCCCTCCAGGCCGGCCCGAGCCGTGATCACCCTTCACGAACGCCGAACCAGGCGATGCCGCCGCCGACGGCATCGCTGTCACCTGCCCGAACCCCGCCACCCCCACCAGCCCGGCGAGCACCATGCCGGTAACCCGCCACGAGCCAACCCTCCTGCGACCCAGACGCGGCCCAGACACCGCACCCGCCATCCACCTCTGTGAGCTGCCCATCAGAGCCTTTCCAGACGCCGCTAACATGATGGGCAGTCACTTATCGTGAATGAACGGACACTCCAGCTCCGGCCCCTCAACGCCTCGGCAAACACCACCCGGACGGCGGCGATGAACAGCCCGGATTACCGGGGGACGGGAGCGAGTAGTTGCGGTACAGGATGTAGCGTAGGTATTGATCACGGTCGGGGTGCGGTGATGCGCAGCCGCTCGGCGGTGCGTTTGAAGCACCGTTCCTCCGCGGGTACCAGGCGAGTCCCGAAACCGCGCAGTTCCGTGGTCATTCGCTCTGTGGTCGTTCGCCGTCCTCCGCGTCGGTTGTCCCGCGGAGCAGGTCGACGAAGGCCAGGACGGCGGATGAGGGCCCGGTGCTGGGCCACAGCACGCCGTAGTCGAGACTCGGGCCGTCATGGAAGGGCACGAACGCGACGCCGGGCCTGTCGTGGTAGCGCGCGGCGCGCGCGGCCACGACCGACACGCCGAGACCGGCGGCGACCAGAGCGGGGACCTCGGACCAGAAGGTGTACGCGGGTCCGCGGGGAATGAGCCGTCCCGAAGGCGTATGGGTGGGCAGGTGAGTGTCCAGGACGGCTTTGGGGATGTTCCCCCGCGGGGTGATCAGCTGGGCGTCGGCCAGATCCTGCAACGACACGCTGCCAAGCTGGGCCAGAGCGTGGCCGGCTGGGACCATCAGCGCCCGGGGCTCGCGGAACAGCACCGGGCCGGTGGTGATGCCGATCTCGTGCACGGGCAGCTCACTCACCTGCAGGTCCAGCTCACCGCGCCGCAGCAGGCCGAGCGGGTCGTCGAACTGGATCTCGTAGGTCTGGACGGTGCACCCGACGTGCCGGTCACGCAAAGCCTTGGCCGCGCGGTGGACCAGGTCGGCGCACCAGGGGGTGGAGTAGCCGACGCCCAGTTGACCGGTGACGCCGCGCGCCTCGACAACGGCCCGATCGAGGGCTTGCTGGAACTGCCGGCGCGCGGGCAGTAGGTCGTCGCGCAGCTGTTTACCGAGCGGGGTGAGACGGACCGTGCGGGAGGTGCGTTCGAACAACGGCGCGCCTATACGCCGCTCTTGCTTCTTGATCGCGTGGCTGACCCGGGACGCGGTGATGTGCAGCCGATCGGCGGTGCGTCCGAAGTGCAGTTCCTCAGCGAGCGCCAGGAAGATCTCAATATCGCGTAGGTCCATGCCCCCTCCTGCCGTGAAGCTAATAGTCGTGACTCCTCCCCCGGCTGGAGCCGGAGGCTTTTCGTTACGCCGGGTTGGCGTTGCGATGGACCAGCCCGGCCCGTAGAACGTTGAGTGCGCCCACGGTGTCAGCGTGCGTGTGGTGGCCGCACGAGACGCGGTGGAACTTTTCCTGTGTGGGCCGGTTCTCCTGCGCGGTGTGCCCGCATTCGGGGCAGGTGCGGGAGGTGTTGCGGGGGTTGACGGCGATCACTTCCCGTCCGGCGCTTTCAGCCTTGGCGTGCAGGATCGTCAGGAACGCCCCCCATCCGGCATCGCTGATCGACCTGTTGAGCCCGGCTTTGACTAGGGCCCCGTTGGGCAGGAAGGTGCCCGGCCGGCCGGCCGGGATCGGGTCTGGGTGCGGGGGCCTTGCCCATGGTGCGGATCTTTAAATCCTCGTGCGCGATGAAGTCGTGCGCGCGGACCAGGCCGAGCGCGGTCTTGTGCGCGTGGTCGAGCCGCTGGCGACGCACCTTGCTGTGAAGCTGGGCGACCTTCTCCACCGCCCGCTGGTGGCCGGCGCTGCGGTCCTTCGCCTTGCGGCGCGGGAACCGGGACAGGGCCTGCTGCGCCGCTTGGAGCTTGCCGGCTGCACGGCGGCCGTGGCGCGGATTGGGCACGAAAGCGCCGTTGGAGTCGGCGAGGAAGTTCGCGATACCCAGGTCGATACCGACCGCGGAGCCGGTCGCGGGCAGCGGTTCGGGCCGGTCCTGCTCGGCGCTCAGCACGACGAACCACGTGCGGCCCTCGCGCTTGACCGACACGGTCTTGATCCTGCCGACCACGGCCCGGTGCCGGTGGACCTTGACGTGGCCCACGCCCTGGAAGCGGACGCGGGTGACGGGGTCGTGCGGGGTGGAGTTCCACCGGCAGCCGTCCCCGTCCCTGGGGAAGTCCACCGTGTCGAACCAGTT
>NZ_JBEYWX010000034.1:0-72483 GCF_040644655.1 Streptomyces sp. NPDC046931 | reverse complement strand
GTGCGCAGGGCCGCCCGGCGGCGTTTGGACGCGAGGGTGAGGGTGCTCATCGTCACTTCGCCTGCGCGATGTCCGTGTCGATCTGCCGGGGCGTGGATTCGCGATCTTGCGTCGGACCCTGGAGCGAACGGGAACGGCCACCGCGTGATCATCAAGGATTGTGTGGACTCCTGAAGATCGCGCGGTGGCCGCAGGTCACAGCATAGATGCCGCCCGCTGGCGGGCGATGTTCGACCAAGCCATGGCCCGGATTGCGGGCCGGTTCCGGCGGGTGGAGCCGCGTGCCGCGGCCCGCGCCTTCGTACTCGGCCTACTGTCCGGCGTCGAGCGGAAGAACTGCTGGCGGCTGGCCGAACAGGCCGGCCACGCCCGCCCCGGGCCGATGCAGCGGCTGCTGCGAAGTGCCCGCTGGGACGCCGACGCGGTCCGTGACGACGTGCGCGCCTACGCTTTCGAGCACCTGCGAGGCGACGACGGCGTGCTGATCACAGACGAGACGGGATTCCTGAAGAAGGGCACCGCCTCGGCGGGCGTGCAGCGGCAATACACCGGCACGGCGGGCCGGATCGAGAACAGCCAGGTCGGCGTGTTCCTCGCCTACGCCTCCAGCAAGGGACGGGCGCTGATCGACCGTAGGCTCTACCTGCCCGAGCTCGCGTGGTGCCAGGACGCCGAGCGACGCAACCGGGCCGGGGTGCCCGACCAGGCGGAGTTCGCGACCAAACCCGCTCTGGCCGGGCAGATGATCGAGGCGGCCCTGGACGCCGGGATCAGCGCCTCCTGGGTCACCGCGGATGAGGCATACGGCCAAGACCCCAGTCTGCGTGCTCTGTTGGAGTCCCGCCGGATCGGCTACGTCCTGGCGGTCGCCTGCAGCACGCGGGTGCGGATCAACCAGGGGCGAACCGCCATCCGCGCGGACGCTGTCGCTGACCGCCTGCCCGCCTCGGCCTGGCACCGGCAAAGCGCAGGAGCCGGAGCGAAGGGGCCGCGCTACTACGACTGGGCCTGGATCGAGACCGGCACCGACGGCCATCGGCACCTGCTGATCCGCCGCAACCCCACCAGCGGCGAACTCGCCTACTACCTGTGCTGGTCCCCCGGACGAGTGCCACTGTCCGAGCTGGTCCGGGTGGCCGGGACCAGATGGTGCATAGAGGAGTGCTTCCAAGCAGCGAAAGGCCAGGTCGGACTGGACCACTACCGGGTCCGCAACTGGACGGCCTGGCACCGGCACATCACTCTGGCCATGCTCGCCCTTGCCTTCCTGACCGCACTCGCCGCCGACGCGACGCCGACCACGACCGCACAGCCCAACCGGCCCGCCCGCAGAACCGACCAGATCGACCTGACCGTCCCGGAGATCCGCCACCTGCTCGGCGCCCTGCTGAACCCACCAACCACGTCCCCGAACAGGCTGCTGCACTGGTCGAACTGGCGCAGACACCACCAGGCCACAGCCCGCCGCTGCCACTACCGCCGACGACTCGCGACTGGACAGCTCACGAAGTCGCACTGGAGTACTAGGAGGTGAACGTCGGCGTCGCGGCCAGGCGCAGATGGCCGCGGGGCAGGTTCTGGACGTCCTGGACGGCACGCTGGGCGGCCGGCAGGTCCCGCAGGGCATGGCGGGCGTGGCGCGCATATGTCTCGCCCGCGTCGGTGAGTCGCACACTGCGGCCGGTGCGGTCCAGCGGCGACACCCCCACGGTCCGCTCCAGCTGCCGGACCTGTTGAGAGAGCGTGGGCTGGGAGATGCGCAGGTCTTCGGCGGCGCGGGTGAAGCTGCCGTGCTCGGCCACGGCGAGCAGGTAGCGCAGGTGACGTAGTTCCACAAACGATTATAGATACGAGCAATGGGAGACATCGGTACTGCATCTTGGACTCTATAGGTCCATTTCATGCATGGTGGATTCACCGAGGCCGGCAGGCCGAAACCCACCGAAGGAAGTGCCTTATGCGCGACCTCGCCCAGGGCGTCACGCGTTTCCAGCGGGACGTCCACCCCGCCAAGGCAGAGCTGTTCGCCCACCTCGCTGAGAACCACATGCCCCACACGCTGTTCATCGGCTGCTCCGACGCCCGCGTCGTCCCGGAGCTGATCACGGCCAGCGAGCCGGGCGAGCTGTTCGTCGTCCGCACCGCGGGCAACCTCGTCCCGCCCCACGCGCCAGGCCCCGATGCCGTGGCGGCGGCCATCGAGTACGCCGTGGCCGTCCTCGGCGTGTCCGACATCGTGGTGTGCGGGCACTCCGGCTGCGGCGCCGTGACGGCGCTGGCCGAGGCCCACGACCTGCGCGGGGTGCCGGCGGTCGCCGAGTGGCTGCGGCACGCGGGCGCCTCCCGCGCCCGCACCGGCGCCCGCGGGGACGTCGCCGCTCTGGTAACCCTGCACGGCCGGGTCTACGACATCGCCACCGGAGGCGTCTTGAACGTCGGCGCCGAAGCGCACGCGGCCCCGTTCGCGGCCTGACCGGTCCGGCCCCCGGCCCACGGCCGCCAGTCGACGCGGCCCTGCCACGTCGCAGTGGACCGGATGTCCTCCCACCCCCCGAACCCTGAACCCTGAAAGGCCTCCATGCCTCACGCCCAGTTCGACCCCACCGCCCGGCAGGCCCTCGCCATCACCGCCGTCGAGGCCAAAACCCGCAAGGACCTCACCTGGCAGCAGATCGCCGACGCGGCCGGCCTGTCGGTGGCCTTCACCACCGCCGCCGTGCTCGGCCAGCACGCCCTGCCCGAGCCGGCCGCACAGGCCGTCGGCGAGCTGCTCGGCCTGGACGCCAACGCGGTCGCGCTGCTCCAGACGATCCCGACCCGGGGATCGATCCCCGGTGGCATCCCGACCGACCCGACCATCTACCGCTTCTACGAGATGCTCCAGGTGTACGGCACCACGCTCAAGGCCCTGGTGCACGAGCAGTTCGGTGACGGCATCATCTCCGCGATCAACTTCAAGCTGGACGTGAAGAAGGTCGCCGACCCCGAGGGCGGCGAGCGCGCGGTGATCATCCTGGACGGCAAGTACCTGCCCACAAAGCCCTTCTGATCCGCCCCGATCGGACCGGCTCCGGGCGGTGCGGGCTCGCCCGGCCGCCCCTGCTTCCTCCTCCTACGGAAGGACACCGTGATGGACTATCACAGCGCACCGTCGACATCGCCCGCCGCAACGTCGCCGAGGGCGGCCACGCGTTCAGCGTCAAGGACGGCGAGATCCTGGCCGAGAGCCCGAACCGGGTCGCCCAGACAGGCGACCCCACACGGCGCACGCCGAGATCCTCGCCATCCGTGAGGCGTGCACCAAGCTGGGCACCGAGCACCTCGTCGGCGCCACGCTCTACGTACTGGCCCACCCGTGCCCGATGTGCCTGGGGTCGCTGTACTACTGCTCACCGGACGAGGTGGTCTTCCTCACCACCCTTCGATCAGCTCTCGGCGCACCGCGTCCTCCGGCGGCTCGTTGGCCTCCGCCATCCCGCCAGGCAGGTCCCAGTCCGGTTTGTAGGTGGGATTCACCAGGAGCACGCGCCCGGCCGGGTCCCGCAGCAGCACGTCAGCGGCGACGCGCTTGCGGGCTTGCTTGGCGTTCCCCTCCGCGAGGTAGGCGTTCCACGCGTCGGGGTCGGCAGGGGTGGGTGCCTTGGTAGGCCTCATGCGGTGGTGCCTCCCGGGGACGGCGGGATCAGATCGGCCAGCAGGAGCATTCTGGCGCGGTGTGCGTCATCGAACCGCACCAGGTACTCCCGGACCGGCCTGTACGACCGGTGCGGCTCGAGCAGCCGCCGCAGCTCGTCGAGCTGCTGCACGACCCGGACAGAGCACAGGATGGGGCTCGGGCTGAGGAGGTCGTGACCTGCGGTTACGGCGGCGTCCAGGTCACCGCGGCGTACGTGGACATCCACCAGGGTGATCCGGGACAACGCCAGCGCCCGCGCCCGGCCCGCCTCCCGCAGCGCAACAGCCTGTTCGGCACGCGTCAGCGCCCGGTCGTACTGCTCCAGGTCACGCAGGATCAGCGCTGACTCACTGGCTAGCGCGGCGGCAAGGTGCCCATCGGCGGCTTCCAGGACAAGAACTACGGCGCGGGCCGACTCCTCGACTAGGGATTTAGGAGTTGGCCCGCCACTCGCGATCGAGGATCGCGTGCACGACGGAGTCCCGCCATGCCCCGGCCTTCAGCACGTGCTCGCGGATCGTGCCCTCTTCCACCATGCCGGCGGCCGACATGGTCTTCGCGGAAGCCTCGTTGAGCGGGGACCGCGCGCCCCACACGCGGTGAAGGCCGAGATCGTCAAAGCCGACGGCGAGCAGCAGCCGCACCGTCTCGACGCCGTAGCCCACGCGCCACGCGTCCGGGCGCAGCGCGAAGCCCATGGTGGCTCCGCGCTGCTGGTGGGGGTCGGTGGCCAGACGGCCGAACCCGATCAGCTCGCCTGTGTCCCGCTCGATCACGGCGAGCGCGTACTCCGTGCGGGGCGTCGCCGTGGCGGCGGCGATGGACCGGGCCACGATCTGCCCGACCTGCTCATGGGTGCGCGGCTCGAACGACAGGTGCTCCGTCGCCTCGGGGCTGCCGTAGATGGCGAGCACCGGATCCGCGTCCTCGATGGTGAGTTCCCGGAGGGCGAGGCGGGCGCTGGAACGAGTGACCGGGTACATGGCGCGGACTCTACCCGCGGGGCAGGGCGGGCCGGCTGGCCGGGAAAGCCTCGGTCTCCGCGCGCAGGTCGCGGGCGACGACCGCTGTCCGGGTAGGGCTGCCCACCAGGGCCCCGCTGGTTGCTCACCCACCCACACACCGCGCCGGCCCTCGCTCTGTACCGCGCACGCGGCTGGCAGACAGCCAAGCTTCTGCGCCTGCTCAATGACAACGTCCACGTGCTCATGCACCGTCCGTGGTAAGGCCTACCTGCCTCTCATCGGCCGCTACAGCGATTTCGTCAGACTGACGCGATATGCCTGAACTTGCTGCCGACGCGCGATCGGTCTGAGATCCTGGAGACCGATCGAGAGGGGCCGCAGGTATGCAGTGGAAGACCCACGGTGAGCGACAGATCTACACGAACAAGTGGGTGAATCTGTGTCTGGTCGACGTCCAGCAGCCCGACGGGCGCAGGTGGGAGTACCACGTCGTTCGCCTCCGGCACCTGGCCGTGGCCGCCGTGGTCAATGATCGCCAAGAGGTGCTGATGATGTGGCGGCACCGCTTCATCACCGACTCCTGGGCCTGGGAACTGCCCATGGGCCTGGTCGAGGAGGGCGAGTCCCCTGAGCAAGCGGCGGCTCGCGAAGTCTTGGAGGAGACGGGCTGGCGTCCTGGCCCCATCAAGCCCCTGATCTACGCCGAGCCTGCCAACGGGATCACCGATTCACAGCACCACGTCTTCCGCGTGGACGGCGCGACCTACGCTGGACCGCCCACGGAGAAGAACGAGTCCGACCGCATCGAGTGGATTCCCCTCTCGGAAGTACGCGGAATGATCGACCGCCGCGAGATCGTAAGCAGTGGATCGCTCGTCGGCCTTCTGTACCTGCTCATAGATGAAGCGATCCGCTAACTGATGGGAGCAGTTCCCGTAGCCGCGCCTCAAAGGCCAGGGTTACGGGCTCTTGCCGGTGCGGGGCCAACTGGTCGTAGAACTCCCTGAGATGGCCCGATACGCGCTCGGAGGCCACCGCCGACGCGGTCTCCAGCGCTTCCGTGGCGGTGGCACACGCCTGATCAAGCTTGCCCTGGTCCAGCTGCGTACGGGCCAGCCAGAACGAGTGAAATGCCCGGCCGCGCTGGTTGGTCTGGTTTTCTCGCCGCAAAGCGTCCGCGATGAGGGGTTCGGCGGTCGCTGCTTCGCCCAGTCGGCCATGAGCAATGCCTGTGTCCACGATGAGCTTCGTCTCGTCGAAGTAGGTCACCCAGGACGGGTCTGGGTCGTTCGCCCGGATCTGCTCGAAATGGCGCTGTGCCTCTCCGATCGCCCGGTGCGTGGAATCCCGGTTGCCGAGAGTAGCGTGAGCGAAGGCTTCGCGCAGGGACAGCATGGATAGGACCCTTGGGGTGGTGTCGAGTGCTGAGCGGGCCTGGTCCTGGGCGGCGGTCACGAGCGCCAGTGAGTCCGCGGGCTTGTCCTGATACGTGCCCTGCAAGCTCATGCATGCAAGGACGTTGGCCATGAACTGACGGTCGTCGATTTCCTTGGCCAGTTGCAGCGCCTCGGTGAAGTACGCGCGGGCCTGGTTGTACTGACGGGCGTCGAAGTATGTCCAACCGGTGAGGCGTGCCAGCTCAGCTGCGATGCCGTACAGGCCGTTCTGGATGGACGGTGGCCGGTTCTCCTTCAGGAGTCCAACGACATACCTGAGCTGGCCGACAATGGCCGGCCGCAGCGCCTCGCCGCCGTGCTGGTCGTCTCGCCGCCAGTAATCCTCGATAGAGGATCGGAAGGCTTCAAGTGTGGCTGTGCTGAGGCTGCTTCGGGTGGCCAGGGCCAAGATGCTGTCCACCTCGGGTCCTGGCAGAGATGTGGTGGTCTGCTGCTCGGGCTCTGGTACTTGAGGTACCTCTCGCTCGGCAACCACGAGTGCCTGAGGCGTCTCCCATTCTCGGCGGGCGAGCCCGAGCATGTGTCCTGGGATGCGCAACCCGTCCGCGATGCGCTCGATGACGTCCATGTGCTGCAACTGGCGTTGGCCTGCGATCACTTCGCCTACGCGGCTAGGGGTCAGTTCGCAGCGCCTAGCGATCATGGAGGGGTAGATGCCCGCCCTGGTCTTCACCAGGCGGAACACCCTGGCGAAATCCCGTACCCGACACGCATCGATCATCTCGGGATCGGTGAGCAGCCGGGCAGGCAGTTCCTGCGGCCGGTCGGCGTCGGGCATTGGGCAGGCTCCCCACTGCGAGGGCTACGCAACGTCGCTGGTGCTCTACTTGCCGCGATGTTACCCAAGCTGGGTAATCAGTCTGGCCTTTCTGCAGCGGTCCCCGCATCGCGATGCTCCTATGCATGGCGAGCAACCAGCAGACCAGACCAGGCATCGGTGAACTGGCAAAGGACACCGCCAGGGGACGTATCGGCGTCGTCATGGGTGAGGTCGGCGGCCGTGTGCAGATAAGGCCGATCGGCGGCGGCACGGAGTGGGATGCCATGCCGGACAACGTGGTGATGCTGAGTGCGCGGGAGGAACTGAGCGCACGCCTGGCCATCCGCAACGGCAACAGTCGGGACGGGCTCTGATGCGCGCCATCGGCCGGTATTCCGGTGTCATGTTCATCATCATGATCAGCGGGTCGTGCGGCCTGGTGATCGGCATGGCACTCGCTGCCGGCAAGTAGACCGGCCGCCCCGAACGGGTGCCAGTTCCCCGGCTCCCCCGTCCCCGTTCGGGGCTGGCCTTCCAAGCCCGCTTCCTGGTCGTCGATGAGTCCAGGCTCAGCGACCGATGCAGGCGGTAGGTGCCACATCCCGCCACAGACGAGGAGTTTTCGCATGACGGAAACGGCGAACGATCAGAGGACCGGTCGCGCGGTGGCTGGTGAGGAGCTGTTCGAGAGCCTCACCCACTTCGTGGTTGTCCACAACGGGCAGTCGCCCGAGCGTGCCGAGCGGATAGCGGACCAGGCGGTGGCCTTCGTGGTCACCGCAGCCACTGCCACCGTCCCCATGGTCCCGTCGGACGACGTGGACCTCGGCCTGCACGCGCTCATCCTGCACACGAAGGAGTACGCCGAGCTGTGCGAGCGGTACGCAGGCCGCTTCCTGCACCACAACCCGACGCCGGGCGGCGGGGCCCGTAACCCGGAGAAGGTCGCCGCCTCCGCACGCGCCATGAAGGCGGCCGGGTTCATGGTCTGCGACGACCTGTGGACCGTGGACGGCACGAACCTCGCGCAGTGCGACTCGGACTGCGGCCGACCCTACGGTCAGGCGTAGCACACGACAGCAGCGACGCGGCCGGCCTCGACTCGTGGTCGGCCTCGTTCGCCCGGAAGGAGAACAGACGTTGTCCGGGTCACCCCCTGAACTGCCGATCGTGGTGCTCGACGCGCTCATGCCCACGTCTCAGCGCCTGGTCGTGGACCGTCGGGGCTCCATGGTCTGGGAGGTGGAGAGCCATCGGGGCCACTACGCGGTGAAGCTCGGTTATCCGATTGAAGCCACGGCCGAATGGCCCGCCCAGCCCTGGACAGCCCTCGCACCCGCGCGCGAAGGGGCCGTGCTGCATCGCCTCGGCTTCCAGGACTTCGCGTACGGCGAGTGGGAGCGCGGGACGTGGAACTTCCAGCCGTGGTACGAAGGGCCGGACCTGTACCAGCTGTGGGAGCCCTGCCGTAGGCAAGACTCATCCATCGCACCGCACGCCAATGTGGCGTTGGGTTGCGTGCAAGCGCTGGCCGAGCTGCACGCCAAGGGCTGGGCGCACGGCGACGTACAGCCCGCCCACTTCATCATCGGACCAGAGCGGACCCACCTCATCGACCTCGCCCTTGCCCATGGCGGACAGGTGCCCGAGGGGTACGACTTCCCCTTCCGCGGCTGCCTCGTTCACTACGAAGCGCCCGAGGTCGCACGCAGCGTGCTCGCCACGGGGGAAGCCGAACCGACGCAGGAAGCTGACATCTACGCACTCGGCGCCTCCCTGCTCATCTCCGCAACCGGCTGGCGGGCCGTCGAGTACCCGGACGACGCTCCGCGACCCGTCCAGAGAAAGGCCGTGGCCAACGGCAAGCGCCGACCCGTGAAGGCGCCCGGTGAGCTGGGCGAATTGATCGAGGCGATGCTCAGTCATGCTCCCAAGGACCGGCCGACCATCTCCGAGGTGGGCAAGACTCTGAACTGTCTCTGAAGACCGGCCCATCCGGCGCCGCTCGCATGGCTAACGAGTACCCCAGCGCGGGCCTGTACGGCTGTCTCAGCCAGTCCAGCGTCCCGACGCTGCACGACAACGGCCGGCCTGGTCAGGAACAGCCCTGACCGGACCGGCTACCTTCTACCGGGGGTCGGCCGAGGGTGCTTGCCGGGCCCGGGGCGCGACGCAGTGTGGGCGCGTCGGCCGATGCCGTGCGGGACCGTCTCGGGCGGCCGAAGACGATGAGGCTGGTACGTCTCTCCGGCAAGCGGCTGGGATCTTACGGGCCGTGAAAGCATCGATGACGGCTCCTGGCTGCCTGACCGGCCCGGCTCTCGCCCCGACGACCCCCGACTGACCGCGGGTATCGAGCGGTTGCGTTCCCTGGCGAGCGCACCTGACTGGCCGGGCTTGTGTAATGGCCTCTCACCTGAGGAGAGTCGGCAGCTTGCAGCCTCCCGCGCCCCCGAGGGCATCGCCGCCTTGGTCGCTCAGGGACTGGCCAGACTGGCGGGCATCGGCTGACCGGTTCGGATTGCCCAGGGCGTGGTGGTCCTGCAGCCGAGAGTCCGGAACGCCATCCCGTCAGCGTCGTCGCTCCCGGGCACTCTCCATCCCCGTGAGCAGCGCAAGTGAATCCGTCATTCGACTTCTCGCTCTCCACCGCCTGGCCGGCGATCTCCCACCCCTCCGCCGCTCCAAGCTGCTGTTCTCCCGCCCCAAGGAACTCTTCACTAGGCTTGGGGAGTTGACATCAGCGGAGCCGACTGGGATGGATACGCGGTGGCAGGGACACAGTTCGACGCATTTCTCTCGTACAGCAAACGGGAGAACGAAACGCTGGCACAGGCGCTCCACAGCGGCCTGCACCGGCTCGCCAAGCCCTGGTACCAGTTGCGCGCTGTACACGTCTTCCGGCTGGCGCGTCTCGATATCCACCAGGATCGTGCCGTAGTCGTGCCCCTTGCGCAGCGCGAACTCGTCCACCCCGAGCACTCTCGGCGTCGACATCGCGGGTTCCGGCAGGCGGCGTATCAGCCGCAGGAGCGTCGACCGGCTCGCCCGGACCGCGAGCGCGTGTGCCAGGCGAGAGCCGTCGCGGACGGCGAGCATCACTGCCGGCCGCTGTAGCACCACCTGCAGCCCGGCGCTTCGCCGCCCGTGCCGGAAGGTCAGCCCGTCGACCCGCTCGGCGAACGTCGTCTGCGGGCAGGCGCGTTCGCGGCAGCGGAACCGGCGGACCTGTAACCGCTGACCGCCCACCGACCGCGGTGTCGCAGCTCAGCAGATGTCGGTCTTGTCGTCTCAGAGTTGAAGGAGGACCTCGTGGCGGCTGGTGAAGATCACCACGAGGCAAGCGGGATTCTTCTTGGGTGCGCCAGCCACGTGTTGGTCTCCCCCGCTCGGAAACGACGACGCCTCCCACCGTATGGGCCTCGGTGGGAGGTGTCGCGCGCTGGAGATCAGGAACTGGCTAACGCCTCCCTGTTTTCGCGCTGGGCGCGCTCGTATCCATAGGTGAGGTGGCGCTGCCAGTGGGTGCGTGCGTCGGGGCAGATGCGCTCCAGGGCGACGAGTCCCGCCATGACCGCCGAGCACAGCTCGTCGTAGGCCTCGGTCGGCTCGGCGTTGGTGACGCCGTCGGTGCCCCAGCCGCAGGACCGTCGACGGCGACATCGGCGCTGCGGACCGTCACCCATAGCGGTCGGCCGGTGGGCTGTCTCGACCGGTGGCTGATACGGAAACAGAGTCGAGGTCGCGGCGTTCCAACTCCTGACGGAGCCGGGCCAGAGCCCGGTGCAGTGTGCTCTTGACCGTACCGGGCGCCATGCCGAGGGCGGCGGCCGTCTCTTGCGTGGTCATCTGCTCCACATGCCGCAGCACGACGACGCTGCGCTGCTTGGGAGCGAGCACCTTCAAAACGTCCAGCAGCAGGGCGCGGTCGGCGTGCTGCTCCGTGGTGTCGTCGATGCTTGTGTCCGGCACGTGCTCGGCGGGAAGCTCCCGCAGTTTCGTGGCTCGCCACCACTCGGTACGTGTGTTGATCATAACGCGGCGCAAATAGGCGTCCGCGAGTCGCTTGTCCGCTATGCGGTCCCAGCGGCTGTACGTTCGTGCGAGCGCGATCTGCAGCAGGTCCTGAGCGTCGAGCGGGTCAGCCACCAGGCGCCGGGCACTGCGCAGCAGAGCGGCGTGCCGCGCACGGACGTACTCCTCGAATTCCGGCACCTCCACAAGGCGCCTGTGTCCGCTCACGGTGGGTTTCCTTTCATGGATGGATGGCGGTGGTCGGCCCCGGTGCGGCGAGGGCCAACGCCCCTTTGGGGTGCGGCAGCCGCGGCAGAAGGCGTATGCCCTGCGGCTGCTGGTGCTGCCGCGGCCGGGCGGGGGCGGGTCTGGTGCGCGGACCGCTTGCTTCGGCCGCCAGGGGCGGTTCCCGGATCGATGGGGCGAAGCCCCGGGCCCTGGCAGGGGGCCGGGGCTTGGCCCTATGGTCCGATGCTGCCCGGCATGCGCCGGCCGCGGGCGGGCGGCCTGGCCGCTAGTACTTGATGTAGGCGGCGCACGAGGGGTCCGGTCCTAACACGTCGAAGGTCGCATGGCCCTTCAGGTACGGCCTGTAGCTGCGCGGGATGCGCTTGTGCACCTTCTCGGTCTTGGTCTGGCCTCCTCGCACGTTGTCCTTGCTCGGCCACGCCCACACATCCCTGCCGTCGCTTTTGCGGACCGCCAGGTAGACGTTGTTGTGGTGACCGCCGTTGCGTTCGATGGTGAAACTGGCATTGGTCACCCAGATGGTGTTCTGGCTGGCCAGGTTGTATTCCGTACCGATGGACAGGATTCCGCCCCGGCTGCTGCAGCTGCTGTACTTGCTCGCGGCGGACGTGGTCGTGGTCGCGCCCGCCATGACCGCCAGCCCGATCGCGGCGATCGAGGCCGCGCGAAGAACCCTCTTCCTTCGCACCGCGACCACTTGGTGGAGGTTCCGTTGTGAGGTCATCGGCCTTCCTTTCGCTGAAGTGTTCGTTGACGGTGCCGAACACGCGTGGACGAACAACCGCCTCCGTGTTCCTGCGTGCGCGGCTGTGCCTCCCGGCGGGTGACGCAAGTTGCGCCACAGGCCAGGGCTACGGCCGGTTGTCGCGCCGCCCGTCAGGGCTGTGGGGTGCGCCCGTGTGCAGGCACTGTCGGGAAACCCGGAGGCGGGAATCCAGGAGTACGAGGCATCCAGCGGACGTGAACTGTGCGTCCACTGCTCCCGGGATGCGGTGCACGATTCCTCCTGCTTGGCTCAGGATGAGCACGCTGGCGTCGGTGGGTAGCGCGATGGAGCCGGTATCCAGATCCGCGTTGGCTGGGTGCAGTCCGGGGTCAGCGCGCTGCCACTTGACGTGGCCAGAGGTGTCGAGCAACCGCGTTGCGGTCTGTGGACCGTGGACCGTGTCGTCAGTGAAGCGCTGTACCAGGATGCTGTCTGTGGTGAGCGAGCACCGGCCGACGTGGGTCACCGGCAGGGCTCGAAGGGCGCCGCGCCCGGGTGGCGCCAGCCAGGCGCGGTCCGCGTCGTACAGGACTACGGGGGCTCGCTGCCCAGCCAGACAGGCGCTGGCGGCGACGGTGCGGCTCGGTTTGGAGACGGTCCACCCCGCAGGTCCGCGGGTGAGGACCCGGTATTGCGCTTTTTGACCCTCAAAGGTGAGAAGGACAGCGAGTGAGCGGTCCCGGGCGGTGAACAGCTGGGGGTCCCTCCCGCCGAGCGGGTACTTCTGGGACCTGTCGGCACGACGGATCTCCAGGACCTGGGTACCGCCTGGGACCGTGCGGGCGACGATGGCGTCCGACGGTGCGTCGGCCCAGAGCACCAGCCCGGCTGCGGCCTGCACGCGTCGCACCGAGCCGATCCGCCAGATGGTCGATGAACGCCCGGTGCCCTCAGCGGATCCCGAGCCGACCGCGTCCGGACAGCGCCTCAGGCACGAGACCTCGGCCGACCCGGCCAGGTTCCGGTCCCTCCAGCGCACCGTACCGTGTTCGTCGACTCCCACCACCGTTGCTGAACGGGGATCCAGTACGAGGGCCCCATAGCGGTCCGCATCCAGGATCACCGGTGCGGCGAAGGCAGTCTCCGGCCCGCCTTCCTTCCGGGGCGAGCTGTGGGTGACCGTCCCGCCCCATGAGACGGCCATGGCGAGGAGGCACAGCAGCACGATGCCGCCGAGCACCGTCTTGGCCCTTGCCCTCCCAGGCTTCCGGCCGCCCGCGGCCGGCACATGCCGGCCGCGGGCGGGCGGCATCGCCGCTAGTACTTGATGTAGGCGGCGCACGAGGGATCCGGTCCTGTCACGTCGAAGGTCGCATGGCCCTTCAGGTACGGCCTGTGGCTCCGCGCGACGCGCTTGTGGACCGTCCTGGTCTTGGTCTGGCCTCCTCGCACGTTGTCCTTGCTCGTCCACGCCCACACATCCGTGCCGTCGCTCTTGCGGACCCGCAGGTAGACGTTGTTGTGGTGGCCGCCGTTGCGTTCGATGGTGAAGCTGGCGTTGGTGACCCAGACGGTGTTCTGGCTGGCGAAGTTGTACTCCGTGCCGATCGAGAGGATTCCGCCCCGGCTGCTGCAGCTGCTGTACTTGCTCGCGGCGGACGTGGTCGTGGTCGCGCCCGCCATGACCGCCAGCCCGATCGCGGCGATCGAGGCCGCGCGAAGAACCCTCTTCCTTCGCACCGTGCGTACCGTGCTGGCTGCATCGTGGTTCTGCGGTGAGGTCATCTGTCTTCCTTTCGTTGGTGATCGTGTCTTGTTGCGGAATCGCGCAGGACGGACCGCCTGTTCGCAGCTCGGTCCGAGCGGGGCGGCGGCGCCCACCTGCCGGTGGGGCTGCGGTTGCTCCGGGCAGCGACGCTGCTGCGGCGGCATGTGGTCGAGTTCAGCGGGCTAGGCATTGAATGGGCAGCCGGTTTCGCCGGCCTGGTCAATGGCGACAGCGAAAGGTCGCAGGCACAGCGCACGGCGCTGGCCGAAGAAGGCGCCTGCCGCGTGCTCTTCCCCGGACATGCGCAGCGTGCCGGTGACCGCGCCGGATCCACCGAGGTGGCGGCGGATAGCGGGTGCACCATCGATCGCGGGGCGTCCTGGGAGTCCACTCGATCGGAGCTCCGGGCCAGGGGCGCGGCTCGCTGCCGAGTCACGCATGCTCAACCTGATCCATAGAGCAACGCGTTCTAGCAGGAGCCGAGCCAGGAGGCACGCGACCAGATGGACCGCACCTGTCCATTGATGTATTGCTGACCCAGCTTCGCCACGTACCAGTGGCCCCCTCCTGAGCACTTGGCCGAGACGGTCTTGCCGCCGAACTTGCCCCAGTACGGGCCCTTGGATGCGACTTCGCGGTACTTCCCGCCGCTGTACCGGTACAGCGTCAGCGTCGTCCATGCGGCGGAGTGGCATGTGTTCCAGCCGTAGGTGGACGCCCGGCCACCCCCGGCCCCCGGCTGATCGATACCGGCGGTGCATCGAGCCGGCTGGGCAGGTTCCGCCTGGGCGGCCGGAGCGGCCAGGGCCGATGCGGCCGCTGTCACAGCGGTCGCTGCCGCCAGTGCGATGCGGTTACGTGCGTTCACGTCTTTCCTTTCTTCGTCACTGCCCTCCCGCGGTGTACGGGCGTTTGAGGGATGAGCGCCCTGGTGGTGCCGGAAGGGCTTGCGGTATCGAGTTCAGCGGCCGCGGAATTGAATGGACACTCGGTTCGGCCACTGTGATCAATGGCCGCGTTGCAGGTCACACGGGCGTGATCGTCGAGTGGCCATCGCCTTCCCTACTTCGCCTTCGGCCTGGTCGTGATGGGTACGGGTGAACCTGGCCGCCCCCTGCACGGTCAGGTGCGCCCCGTGTACGCAAGACGACTGTGGCAGCGAGGGGCTGTGGGGAAGCTGAAGATTCCTGAAAGGCCCAGGCGTCAACTCCGGGCTCGTGCACGGTCCTTCAGGTTCGCCACAGGCGGCCTCCTTCATGCTGGAGGCATGCGCGTACTGGTGGTTGAGGACGACCGGCGGATGGCGGAGCTGCTGCGGCGCGGCCTGGCCGGTGAGGGATGGGCGGTGGACGTCGTGCACGACGGCCCGTCAGCAGTCGAGCGGGCGGGCGAGAGTCCGTATGACGCGATCGTGCTGGACGTGATGCTGCCGGGGTTGAACGGATACGGAGTGTGCGGCCGACTGCGTGAGGCGGGCATCTGGGCACCGGTGCTGATGCTGACCGCGATGGACGGGGAGTACGACGAGGCAGAAGGGCTGGACGTCGGGGCGGACGACTACGTGACCAAGCCGTTCTCGTTCGTGACGCTCCTGGCCCGGCTGCGGGCGCTGATGCGGCGCGGACAGCCGCAACGCCCCGCCGTGCTGCGCGTCGGCGATCTGGAAGTGGATCCCGCGGCCCGGCACTGCCGTCGCGGCACGGTGCCGGTGGCCCTGACGGCACGGGAGTTCTCGGTCCTGGAGTACCTGGCGCGACGCGGTGGGCAGACCGTCACGAAGACCGAGATCCTCGAACACGTCTGGGACGACCGGTTCGACGGAGACGTCAACGTGGTGGAGGTCTACGTCAGCGCCCTGCGCCGCAAAATCGACACCCCCTTCGGACAGCGGTCCATCCGCACCGTCCGGGGAATCGGCTACCGGCTCGACGTTGCTCCGCACAGCGCATGCTGAGGATCCGCCGGGTCGAGCGAACCGAGCGCGGCGTGCGAGCGGGCAGCGTGCGGCTGCGGCTGACACTGGCCGCGACCGCTGTCGCCGCCGTCCTGCTGACTCTGCTCGCCTCTGCCTCGGCCATCGCGGTGCGTAGCTCCCTACTCGCCTCGGCATTCGAGCGGGCCAGCGACGGCAGCAAGCAGGACATGTCCCTGCAGGAGTGCGTGCTTGGTGGCCGCGCCGGCTGGTCATGCACCGACATCCCCCGTCACTGGGACGCCGCTCCGCGTGACACGGTCCCCCTGATCCGCGGCGAACGCCTGTCCCTGTGGCCGTGGACCGACCCGGCCGACGCAACGCCCGTGCGGCTGATCCCGGCCGACGGCTTCGGCCCCATCGAACTCTCCGACGAATGGATGGATCAGGAGCAGCTGAACACCACGGTGTGGTGGCTGGCCGGCGGCACGCTGGGGCTCACCCTGCTGACTGCCGGCGGGGCATGGCTCGTCATCGGCCGCGCCCTGAAACCGGTGGACGGGATCCGGACGCAGTTCGCCGCGCTGAGCCTGAGCCGCCTCGACCAGCGCATACCGACACCGCACGGCGGCCGGGAGTTCACACAACTGGTGGCGACGATGAACAGCGCCCTGGACCGCATCGATGCGGCTGCTGCCCGGCAACGGCAGTTCACCTCCGACGTCGCCCACGAACTGCGCACCCCACTCGCCTGCCTGCGCGCCGAACTCGAACTCGCGCTCGCCCCCTGCGGGTCAGCCCACTGGCCCGACGCCGCCCGTGACGCCCTGCACGACACCCTTCAT
Source organism: Streptomyces sp. NPDC046931 (assembly GCF_040644655.1). Lineage (NCBI taxonomy): Bacteria > Bacillati > Actinomycetota > Actinomycetes > Kitasatosporales > Streptomycetaceae > Streptomyces > Streptomyces sp. NPDC046931. The sequence goes on along the minus strand of NZ_JBEYWX010000034.1, from coordinate 56,131 downwards.
CTCCAGGAGATCACGACGAACCTGCTGCTCCTGGCCCGCCTCGACGCCCAAGGCTCACACAAGAAAACCCTCCCGAGCCAGCAAGTCGACCTGCCCGACCTGATCCGCGACGCCGTCTCCCGCCGTAACGTACCCGACCACCTGAGCCTCGTCGTCACCGCGCCCGACGAATCCGCAACCGTGACCGGCCACCGAGGCCTTCTCACCCGCGTCCTGGCCAACCTCCTCGACAACGCCGAACGCCACGCGGCCACCAGGATCACCGTCACGCTCACCCTGGACCACGAACACCGACAAGCCGCACTCGACGTGGCCAACGACGGCCCGCCCATCCCGCCCGAACACCAGGAGACGATCTTCGAACGCTTCAGTCGGCTCGACGACGCCCGCACACGAGACGCCGGGGGCACCGGCCTCGGCCTGGCCATCGCCCGCCGCATCACCACACTCCACCACGGCACCCTCACCCTCACCCCCAGTCAACAAGACCAGCAAGGCACCCGGTTCACCGTACGATTGCCCCTCACCCACCAAGACGCCCCACCGCTGGTCACCGAACTCCTGCACGCCTGGGACCAGCCCGACGACATCCCAGCGCTCCTCACCCACAAAGCCGGACACCAGCCCCTCGAAGACGTCGTGCCCGACCTGGCCCGCGCCCTCATCACAGCCGGACGCGACCACCACCTCGACGCACTGCTCCACCACGTCGCACGGAAGGCACCCGCCTGGGAAGTCACCGGCCTCGCCGACATCCTCCGGGACGAGGGCATGCCCGCAGCCGCCCACACACTGCTCACCGCCCGCACCGCACAGCGCAGGCCCGCATTCACCAAGCCCAGAAAGCCTGTCTCCCGCACGCAGAACCCGTAGACGGCCACGCCGAACCAAGCGGGATGCCCGCTCCCAAGCTCGCCGGCCACGGGCTCGACGAGCTGAACGGCACCGTCTACCAGGCGCACTCTCCAGGCCCAGGATGCTTGCCCGGTCCGCATGCGCGACGCACTCTGGGCGCGTCGGCCGATGCCGTGCGGGACCGTCTCGCGCGGCTGAAGAGCTGGGGCTGTTTTCATCCCCACGGCAAAAGGGCCGGAGCTCTTGTGGGCCGTCAGCAGCGAGCCGACCGCTGAACGGCAACGGACAACGGTCCCGCCCAGGGGCTCATCCTTCTGTCATCCGCGCGAGCTGGCTGTCCCCCTGGCCGTGGTCATCAGGTCGTCCCTGCACGCCGACCAGCGCGACACGCTGGAACGCGTGGCCCTGGCCGCCGCGGTGCGGGTGAGCCCGGACTACACGACCGGCGATCCGGTGGAACTTCCCGCCGCCCCGGCGGGTGGGCACCTGGGGCTGTACGACCGGCACCAGCGTCTACGGTCCGGCAGCGGCCCCGGGACGGGGGACGCGCCGGTCGGCCGCGCGCTCGGTGGTGAGCCGATGCGCGGACGGTCGGGCGGCGATCTGGTGGTCACCGTGCCCGTGTCACACGCCGAACAGGTCATCGGCGTCGTCCGGGCGTCCTCACCGGCCGACACCGTACGGGACCGGGTTCTAGCCGTGTGGGGGGTGCTGCTCGGGGTGACCGCGTTCGCGCTCGGTGTCGCCGTCCTCGTCGCCCGCCGGCAGGCCCGTGTCCTGGCCACACCTCTGGAAGACCTCTGCCGGGCCGTCACCGAGGGCGACCTGAACGCCCGTGCCGCCCCCAGCAGCATCGCCGAGATCGACCAGGTCGCCCGCACCCCCAACGAGATGCTGCGCAGCCTGTCCGAACTCCTGCGCCGCGAACGCGACTTCACCGCCAATGCCTCCCACCAGCTGCGCACCCCGCTGACCGGTCTGCAACTCACGCTGGAGGCGGGCCTGCAGCAGCCCGGCTGCGACCGCTCCTGGCCGAGGCGCTGACCGCCACTCAGCGCCTGCACTGCACCGTGGAGGAAGTACTCCGGCTGTCCCGCCCCCAGGACACGCCCCGCCTCGCCGCCCGGCAGGTTGCGGTGACACGCCTCCTTCCTGCAGGAGACGCAGGAGCGGTGGCACGGCCTGTTCGCCGGCGACGGCCGCCGTTTGGAGTGCGGCACACGGGAGATACCGGCGGATGTCCCGGTGCCCGGCGGCCCTGTGTCGGAGATCCTCGGCGTGCTGTTGGACAACGCACGGACGCACGGGCGCGGGACGACCAGGGTCGCGGTACGGGGCCTCGACGACGCCCTCGCCTTCGACGTCAGCGACGAGGGCATCGTGCAGGGCGAACCGGTGCAGCTGTTCGACCAAGGACTGACCGGCGACGGACAAGGAACGGGCATCGGCCTGGCCCTCGCCCGCGACCTGGCCGTCTCCATGGGCGGACAGCTCTTCCTGACCAGTGACACCCCGGCCACCTTCACCTTGCTTGTCCCGGTCCGCCGGGACAAGCATGACGCCGCCGAGCCGACGGACAGGTAAGGGCGCACAAGCCGGGAACGCCTTCCCCTCGCCGATCGTCTACAGCGCGAAGAACGTCTACACCCTTGTAGTCATTCGTATCCGTCCGTTCACCTACGTCAGGTGGTCCAAGGGAAAGGGGCGCTGGCAGTGGATGGGCGCTCCCCTTGGGGCACGGCACCACGGTGACTCTGGCGCGCTCCACGCGGGGCGCTGCCGCAGCGACTCGTCGCCGGCCGGCTGGCGGGTGTCCGTGGGCCATGGCCCACTGGCCGCCCGAATCACTCATCTCGGACACGACCCGCCCGGCCGGAGCACCTGGGGAGACCATGCGTCACAAGGTATTGGTCGTTGAGGACGATCACGTGCTGCCGGACGTGCTGCGCCGTGGGCTGTACGAGGAGGGCTTCGAGCCCGTCCTCGCCGCCGACGGTGCCACCGCCCTGCGGCTGGCCACCGGCGACATCGCGGCGGTTGTCCTGGACATCGGGCTGCCCGACGCGGACGGCCGGGACGTGTGCCAGGCGCTGCGCGCCAACGGCTTCCTGGCCCCAGTCATCTTCCTGACCGCCCGGCAACGGCTCGCGGACCGGCTGTCGGGGTTCTCGGCAGGCGGTGACGACTACCTGCCCAAGCCCTTCCCTCTGGCCGAACTCATCGCTCGGCTGCGTGCGTCCGTGAAGCGGGCTGCGCCGGCCCCGGCGATCGCGGCCGGGGACCTGTTTGTGGACGCGGTCGGCCACCGCGTCACGGTGCACGGCACGGCCGTCGCCCTGTCCCCCACGGAGTTCCGGCTGCTGGCCACGCTCGCGGCCGCGGGCGGGGACATCGTGCGGCGCCGCGAACTGATCGGGGCGGGCTGGCCGGAGGGTGCCCAGGTCAGTGACAACACGCTGGATCAGTACCTGATCCGGCTGCGGCGGAAGCTGCGTGAGGCCGGCAGCGCGCTGACCATCGGCACGGCGCGCGGGATCGGACCCCGCATTTCATGAACGGCGCTGTCCTCGATGAGCTTGGAGGAACAGCGGGCGGCCGAAGCCATTGGGACGCCGGCTTCGACCGCCCACGTGAGTCCGCGGACATGCCCGGACTGCCACAGGCGGCCGCCTGCACTGTCCACGGCTCGCCGGCGTCTGCCGAGGCGGCACGGTTCTCGGCGTGGCCCGGCACCCCCGCCGGCCGGATGAGCCCGGCCGGGCGCCGGGTGGTCCGTCAGCCCATGTCTGTCAGGAGGGCGTTCAGTTCCTTCTCCTGCTGCGCAGGCGACATCGGCGGGTTCGAGTGGTCGATGCCGAAGGTCTTGAGCATTTTGTCCATCTGGGCGTCGATGGAGGTCCAGCCGGTCTGGTCCAGCGGCTGCAGCGAGGCCTGGTCGGCGTCCCACAGGTCACGCAGCGACTGGGCGGCCGCGTGCGCTCCCTTCGCGTTCCCCGAGCGTGCGTCCTTGAGCGAGGTGGAGGCGAGGGCCTTCAGCGCGGCGACCTTGGCGGGCGGGAACTTCTTCACCGCCTCGCCCGGAGCCATCTGGACGGCGGAGGTGTTGTCCTCCTCCGGCGCCGGGCCGACATGCGGCTGACCGTGGGCCCAGACCAGCAGGCCCGCGGTGGCGACGGCGAGCAGTCCGAAGCCGGCCAGCGCGACACGCTCCCTGCGCGGGTCGCCGGTGGCGTGGGCGGCCTCGTAGGTCTCAGACACGTCCGAGCGCGTCACCGTCAGGTAGACCACCGTCGCCAGGATCAGGCCGAGGAAGATCAGGCTGGTGGTGAACGTGCCCAGCGCGAGACCGGTCGGCTCGCCCGGCTGAGCGACCTTCGGGGAGGCGAGCCAGTCACCGATGTTCGCGCCCAGCGGGCGGGTCAGGATGTAGGCGAGCCAGAAGGACAGCACCGGGTTCGCGCGAAACCGCCACAGGGCCGTGATCGCCGCGATGAGACCGAGCGGCAGCAGCACCGAGGCGCCCGGGCTCCAGCCGGTCAGCTCCAGCGTCCAGTCACCGGTCGCGGTGCCGAGCGCGAAGGTGACGAGAACGGCGAGCCAGTAGAACGACTCCCGCGGCAGCGTGGTGACCGAGTGGATCGACAGCGTGCGCTCGCGCAGCCACCAGGTGCCGAAGACCACCGCGAGCAGCACGGAGAAGACCGCGGAGCTGATCCACAGCGGCACGTTCAGCTGGTCGGTCAGGATGTCGGTGTACAGGGTGCCCGTGACACTGACGACGACCACGGTCAGCCAGTAGGGGAACGGAACGTACCGCTTCAGCCGCAGCTGGACGGCCAGGACCACGACGAACACCGCGGTGAAGATCCAGGCCGTGTTCACCAGGCCGACGCCCAGCTTCATGTTGATCCAGTCGGCGAAGCTCTCACCGACGGTGGTGCACAGAATCTTGATCACCCAGAACCAGATGGTGACCTCGGGGACCTTGTTGAACATGAGGCGCCCGCTGCGTGGGCGTGCTTCCGTTGTCGTTGTCATGCAGGGAGGTTTACGCGGGGAACCTGCAAGCAACCTGACTACGTGGCCGCACGCGCGGCCGGGAGCGTCACCTCGACGTGACCGCGGCCGTCCGCGATCGCACGGACCTCCACACCGGCCGAGGCGGCGATGCGCCGCACCACCGGCAGCCCCAGCCCGTACCCGCCGCCGCCGGTCACACCCGCCTCGAAGACCCGGTCGACATCCGCGGGATCGAACCCGGGGCCGTCGTCCAGGACATCGACCACGATCGCCTCGCCCTGGCTGCGCGCGGTGATCCACACCCGCGACCGCGCGTGCCGCAGCCCGTTCTCCAGCAGAGGTGACAGCAGCGACACCGCGACGTCGGGCGCCACGGCCACCTCGGCCTTCGCGGGAAAGGCGACCTCGACCGCGCGGGAGCCGATCGCCTGCCGCGCGGCGGAGCGCAGATCACACCGGGTCCCCTCGTCCGTACGTGCGCGCGCGGCACGCAGAATCGTCGTGATCGCCGCATCGAGGCGGTCGACCTCGCTCAAGACCGCCTGCGGCGCCACCGGCTCGTCGGACAGCTGCGCCAGCTGCGCCTCGCCCCGCAGCACCGTGAGCGGTGTCCGCAGCTCGTGGGCGATCTCGTCGGTGAGCCGGCGCTCATCCGCCAGGGCGTTGTCCACGCGCTCCAGGAGGCGGTCCAGGGTCTGTCCCAGTTCCCCGAACTCGTCACGGGGAACACCGAGGTTGAAACGGCGCCCGGGCTCGTGATGGCCCCAGTCGTCGGCGAGGGCGGCCATCTCGTGCACGACCCGCAGCGCGCGGTGCACCACCAGGTGCGCGACACCGCCGGCGAGGAGGATCGTGAGGCCGCCCAGAATCAACGACAAGGTCAGACTGCGCTGCTCGGATGTCTCATAGGGCGTGAGGTCCACCCGGACGATCACCATGACGCGGTGGCCGTCGACGGGGACCTGCTGCGCGTACAGGAGGTAATCGCCGACCGACTCGGTCTGCGACCGCCCCGAGTCCGCCAGCGCCTCGACGCGATCGACCACGCCCGGCGGCACGTCCCCGTCGATCAGGTGGCCGTCGGCATACACCCAGGCGACCTCGTCCAGCGCCTCGCTGCTGTTCTCCGTGAGCACGACACGGCCACCCTTGGCCGTGACGTTCCCAGCGACCGCCTCGGCACGGGCATGTGCCAGGTCGCGGGCGTCGGCGTCCGTCACCCGGCTCAGCAGCACGTGCGAGACCACGACCAGGATCGCGACCACGGCGGTGGCGATCAGCACGGTGAGCGCGACGACCCGCTTACGGAATACCGTCACTGCCATCGGTAGCCCACGCCGCGGACGGTCACCAGACGCTCGGCCACACCCAGCGGACCGAGCTTGGTCCGCAGCCGGCGCACATAGGAGTCGAGGGTGTTGTCGCTGACCTGCGCTCCGTGCGGCCAGCCGGCGGCGACGAGGGCGTGACGGCGTACCGCCTCGCCCTGCGAGGCGATCAGGCGGCCCAGCAGCCGGAACTCGGTCGGGGTCAGGCTCATGCTCACCGCATCGCAGGTCACCACGTGCTTCGCCGGATCGAGGACGACCTCGTGCGGTGCGGGCGCCACGGTGGCCCGGCGCAGCAGCGCCCGGACGCGGACCAGCAGTTCCGGGATGTCGAAGGGTTTGGTCATGTAGTCGTCGGCGCCGGCCTCGAAGCCGCCCACCTTGTGATGCAGGCCGTCCAAGGCGGTGAGCATCAACACCGGCACGTCGACACCGCGAGCCCTCAGGGCCAGGCAGACATCGCGACCGTCGGCGTCCGGCAGCCCGAGATCCAGGACGACCAGATGGGGCGCCGGTGCGAGCTGCCGCAGCAGGCTCTCGGCCGTGGCGGCGACGGAAACGGTGTGGCCGTCGTACTCCAGGGCGCGCTTGAGAACGCCGCGGACCGCCGCGTCGTCTTCGCACACCATGATGAAAGCCACGTGCTGACCCTAGATACTCGCATCCCGATTCTCCATCTGCCCTGCTCAGCGCCTGACGATCGAGAGCAGTCCGATGGTGCCGCACGCACCTGCCCTGCCAGGAAGTGCGCGACCGTCCGGCGCGACCGGCCGAGCGTCGCAGCAACGGGGGCGCGGTCCACGCTCGCCGACATCGCGGGCTCACGGCCTGCACGGGGTGGCCGTCGTACATCCGGGCCCACCGGAGCGGCCCGATAGCGGGGCAGTCGAAAAGCCGCACTCCGGAGCCGTGCATGACCGGCGCCAGATACACGCAGAACCCGTCAACCAGGCCACGCTCGACGCACTGCCGGGCCACGTCCTGACCGTGGATCCCCACGTTCCTGCCCTCTGCTGCAGCCTGACCGCAACTACATCCAGGAGAAGACCTTGGAAGGGGCAGGTCGCCGCCGCGACCAAGGGCCACCACGGCGGACGGCCGAAGGTCATCGACGACGACATGCTGCTGTCCGGCCGCGCCCTCAAGGACAAGGGCGTGCCCGTGCCCGAGATCGCCAAGAAGCTGACGATCAAGACCGGGAAGAACGCCGGACAGCAGCGCGAGCCGGCGCCTCGTACGTATTCCGGGACCGGTTGCTGCTCGGGCTCGCGCTGCGTCCGGCGAACGGGAACATCGCCTTCCTCGCCGCAGAGACCGAACTCGCCCTCTTCGCGCACCATCTCCTCTGGCTCCAGGAACTGGTCGCGGAGGACGTGGCGGTCGAGTTGCTGGGGCCGTCCACCGTCGTGCGCCTGGCGGACGGAGGCGTCCGTTGACGGAAGCGGGGAAGGGGCGGCGGGTGCCTGCGACGGCCAGGATCGCGGAGTTCCCGAAGACCGCTGCCGAACAGGCCCGCTGGTGGGAGAGGCACATCCTGGAGGTGCTGGACGGCTTGCCGCCGGATGCTCCCGCGGGGACGGTGCCACGGCCAGAGTTCGACCCGGAACGGAACTCGCTGGCTCAGCGGGAGCGGGCCAAGGCAGCCGAGCTGACGGCGGCCGGGCACGCGATGACGGCCAGCGGCGTCAAGCAGCGGCGCCAGCGCTACCAGCGGGGCGGGCTGGTCGGACTGGCCGACGGCCGGTCGGCCAAGCAGATGCCGTTCTTCGGTCGGGTGGCCCCGGCGGTGGTCGAGGCGATGCGGCAGGCGATCGACGAGACAGCCGAGGCGTCGTCGAAGACGATCGGCTTCGTGGTCTGGCGGGCTACACAGATCCTGGCCTCCCGCGAGGACGCGCCGGACATCGAGGTGCCCTCGCAGCGCACGCTCTACCGGCTGTTCGACAAGCTGGCCGCAGGCACCCATGCGACGGGCTCGGCGACCACGCGCCGTTCGGTGAACGCGCGTCCGGCGGGGCCGTTCGGGGAGGTGCCGGCCTGCGCGCCGGGCGAGTGGATGCAGATCGACTCCACGCCGCTGGATGTTCTGGTCCGGCTGGATGACGGGATTGCCGAGAAGGTAGAGCTGACGGCCATGATCGACCTGGCGACCAGGTCACTCGCGGCTGCGGTGTTGCGGCCGACGACGAAGGCGGCCGACGCCTCCGCTCTCTTGGCCCGGAGCATCATCCCTGAGATGACGCGTCCTGGCTGGTCGGATGCTCTTCGCATGTCGAGATCGGTGCTGCCGCACCGGCGGCTGATGGCCTTGGACGAGCGGCTGGAGCACGCGGCTGCGAGGCCGGTGATCGTGCCGGACACGATCGTCTGCGACCACGGCAAGGTCTTCGTCTCGAACAACTTCCGTGCGTCCTGCCGCTACTTGGGCATCAGCCTTCAGCCGACTCACAAAGCGTCGCCTTTCGAGAAGGGTGCGATCGAGAAAACGCTGGGATCAGTGGCGACGCTGTTCGCGCAGTTCGTCGCAGGTTACACCGGCCGGTCGGTGGACCGCCGGGGCCGGGGCCTGGAGAACGGGCCGCTGTGGTCTCTGCCCGAGTTGCAGGGCCTGCTGGACGAGTGGATCGTCGTCTGGCAGAACCGTCCGCACGATGCGTTGCGGGATCCGGACTCGCCGAAGCGCGCGTTCACGCCGAACGAGAAGTACGCGATGCTGCTGGAGTCGTGCGGCTACGTTCCGGCCCCGTTCAGCGGCGAGGACTACGTCGAGTTGCTGCCGGAGCGCTGGCAGGCGATCAACTCCTACGGCATCCGGATCAACCACCGAACCTACGACGACGGCGAGCTGACCCCGTTGCGCCGCCAGCATTCGGGGGTGATGGAGAAGAAGGGGTTGTGGGAGGTCCACTACGACCCCTATGACGTCTCCCGGATCTGGGTACGCAACCGCCGCGGCGAACCGGCCCGGTGGATCACGGTGTTCTGGAAGCATCTGTACCCTGTCGGCGTCCCGTTCGGTGAGATGGCCTGGGACCACGCCCGCGAACAGGTTCCCGGTGGGACCGAGGCGCAGTTTGCCGATGCCGCCGCTGACCTGCTGCGGCGGGCCCACGACGGCCTGTCGCTGAGGAAGACCGTCCGGCCCGACACTCGAAGCGGGACCGGCGGGTCGCCGCCCGCACCCGGGCCACCGCCACCGACCGGCCGGTCGCTGACCCGCCAGCCGCCGAGCCGACGCCCGACGGCGAGGCGGACACGGAGGTCGCGAAGGTCATCCCGCTGGGCCTGTTCGATCCGCTCGCCAACCCTGGAGGCGCACGTGACCATGGCAGGCCGGCAAATGAGGACGGTCAGTGGAGCCGATGGCCGGACAGACCCGTCCCAGCCAGAACAGACCCCTGGTAGCGGAAGTCCGACGTACCCGTATCAGGCCCCCGCGTACCCGTATCAGACCCCCGATCCAGGCGTCAGTCCCGCTCAGGGAAGCGGCTCGCCAGGAACTGCTCGAACGTGACCTTGCCCACGGCCCGCTTCGGCGTCAGATGCCCGCCCGCGCGGAACCTGTGGTAGGTCTTGCCGGCCAGGCGCACGTTCAGCAGAGGGCGGCGCCGTCCGCTCGCGCGGAGATAGGCCTGAGCCAGCTCCGGAAACGTACGGACCTCGGGGCCGCCCATGTCCGGCACCCGCCCCGTGGGCTCCTCGGTGGCGATCTCGGCCAGCCGAGCAGCGACCTCCGCCGCCTCGATCGGCTGGTCGGCGACTCCCGCCGGGAGCAGCATGACCGGCAGCTTCGCCGAGCGCTGCAGGAGTTGCAGTATCAGGTCGTGGAACTGCGTCGCCCGTAGGATGCTCCAGCCGAGCCCCGACTCCTCGATCAGCGTCTCGACGGCGCGCTTGGCTCGGTAGTAGCCGAACGGCACCCGGTCGACGCCGACGATCGAGATGTACACCAGATGCGGCACCCCGGCCTGGCGGGCCGCCTCGATCAGATTGCGGGCCGCCCGCTCGTCACCGCCGCGCACCGACGTCGCACAGTGCACGATCGTGTCCACGCCTGCGACAGCTGCGGCCAGCCCTGTTCCCTCACGCAGGTCCACGGCGTACGGCTGAGAGTGCCGGCTCAGCACTCGCACCTCGTGCCCGTCCGCGCGCAGCCGCTCGGTGAGGAGCCCGCCGAGTATTCCGGTGCCGCCAGTCACCAGGATCGTGGTCATCGCAGTTGCTGTCCCTTCGGTGGGCGTGCTCTCCCCGGTGGAGCGCACGTCATCCGCTGGGAACCGACGACTGCCCGCAGATGTGACAGTTTCCCGGTGATCCCACTCCCCCTGTGGGTCACGCCCCGGGAGACATCGCGGCGAACTGCCGGCCCGCGAACGCGAGTTTGTCCGGGTTCACAACGACCTGCACCTGGGCGATGCCGCTGTCGCGCAGTTCGAAGGACGCGACGGCGATGAGCTCCCGCGCCGCGTGCGCCACCAACGCCGGCGCGCCGTTGACCTCGGCGACGGTGAGGGCCCAGCCGCTCGCGAACCGTTGCACGCCGCCCAGGAAGCGCATGACCTTTTCCCGGCCGACGATGGGACGCAGGGCCGCGCTGACTTTGCCGCCCCCGTCGCTCCACCAGGTGGCGTCATCGGCGAGCAGTCTCTCCAGTCCGGCCAGGTCTCCCTCACGAGCCGCCGCCACGAAGGACTCGACGAGCGCGCGCTGCCGCCCGAGCGTGGGCTCGAAGCGGGTGCGCGCCGCCGCTACGTGCTGCACCGCCCTGCGGTACAGCTGGCGGCAGTTGGCCTCACTCAGGTCGAGCACTTCGGCGATGTCCCGGTGGCTGTAGGCGAACGCCTCACGCAGGACGTAGACCGCGCGCTCGGTCGGCGTCAGTCGCTCCAGCAGCATGAGCAGGGCTGTCGACACGGCCTCGCGCTGCTCCGCCGACTCCATCGGGCCGAGCGTCCCATCCTCGGTGAACACGGGCTCCGGCAGCCACGCCCCCACATACCGCTCGCGCTGCACACGGGCCGAGGTGAGTCGGTTGAGGCAGAGGTTGGTGACGACCCTGGCGAGCCAGGCCCCAGGGTGTCCGATCGCCGCACGGTCGGCGCTGCGCCACCGCAGGTACGCCTCCTGAACGGTATCCTCCGCGTCCTCGGCGGAACCAAGCAGCCGGTAGGCGAGGCCGAACACGCGAGGGCGGTGGGAGGTGAACTCCTCGGCGGTCCCGGGCACTGGCGTCACGCGCCCAGCATGCCAGAAGCGCGGAATCATCCGGCATGGTCCCCTGGTCGGGACGCTGTCTGTCGATCGGGAGCGACAACGCCTCGTATCGGCGGAGAAACAGCTTGGCCGGTGCTCAGCGGAGAGATCATCATGAGGGAATGTCTGAGAACCGATCCTCTGCGGCACCGGCTGTGCTGCGGCTCCCCCAGTACACGAAGGCGGACCAGGAAGAGATCCTTGGCAACGGTGATGATCCCTTCGGTGTCGCCTCGACCGGTCTGACCTGGCTGCCGAAAGAAGAACACTTCGGAATCAGACACGAAGACCGGCTCGTGGCACACACTGGCCTGCTGCGACTGCCTGTCTCCATCGGCGACACCAAGACAGAGGTGGTGGGCGTCGGCGGAGTGGCCGTCGCCCCCGGCATGCAAGGTCAGGGGCTGGCACGGCTCGTCGTCACAGCCGCCCTGGAGCACGCCCGCACGATGGGTCCTCAGCACGCACTCCTGTTCTGCCGATCTCCCCTCGTGCCGCTCTACCAGCGCCTCGGATGGCACCCGCTCGACAAGGACGTGCTCGTCGAACAACCCGAAGGCCGCCTGGTGACCATGCCACTGCGGACCATGGTGACGCCCCTGCACGACGACGCCCGCTGGCCCTCAGGACCAGTACGACTGCTCTCGCTCCCTATGTGACGGAGAGCCACCCAACACGACAAAAAGGCCAAGGAGGGCACGCTCCAAAGGCTCCGGGCCGTGGCCGCGAGGTACGACAAGCTTGCGGTCCGCAATTAGTACTCCAGCAGCACTTTGACGTTTTCCCTGTTCAGGGGCGGTTTGGGTGAGTTTAGTGGGCTGATTGCCGGCCCGGGTTCTCTTTCCCGGACCGCCCCTCGATCGTGTGCAGCCGCCGCTGATAGTGACAGCGGCGGGCTACGGCTTGGCGTCGTCTGCGCCAGCGGGACCATCTCAGCGCGCGTACGCTGATGAGGGGCTGGTGAACGAGGATCGGTGAGGGGACAGTTGCCAGGAGCCGCCGAACTTCTGCCACGGTGAGGGGTGCGAGGCAGGAACCGTTTCTGCTGCCCCTTTTGCCGCGGCATCGGCGGCCATGACGGCCAGGAAGGCGTGCGCCAGTATGGCCAGGGTGATGTGCCGCATCCAGCCGGTGTAGCGGCGCACTTCGTACTGGTCGAGACCGCATTCGTTCTTCGCGGCCTGGAAGGCTTCCTCGATGGCCCACCGCATCCCGGCAACACGTACCAAGCGCTCGACCGTGGTCCCCAGCGGTGCGTAGGCCAGGTAGTAGGCGATCTCCTCGGGCTTGCTGATGCTGCGGCGTGCCAGTGCCCACCGCTGGTGGGTGGGCATCTCGCCGTCGAAGTCCTCGATGGACGTGATCTGCAGGCCGGCCCAGTGGTAGATGCGCGAACCAGCTTCCTCCCGCAACAGCGTGTTGGCTCCGTAGACCCAGGTTTTCTCCGGGCCGCGGCTGTAGTCGAGCTCGGATTTGATCCGGTGCCCGTCGGGTGACCAGGCGGGTGCGGGCGGGAAGGTCCGGGGGATCACCGGCCCCAGCTCGTTGGCCGTCCCGGACACGTAAGTCGGCGCAGATCACCGTCGCGTCGTCGGGCGGGTGGGTTGTAGAGGCCGATGATCCTTGTCCTTTTGGGACGAAGTCCGGGTCCTTCGACCGCATCCAGGGCCGGGTGCGTCGCCAGCGCACGCCCTCGGCGAGCAGGATGCGGCGCACCTGCGAGCGGCCCACCTCAATCCCTTCGGCCCGCGCCGCCGCGTCCAGAGAATCCAGCGTCCACTCGGACGGCCCTGACTCGTCGAAGGCCCACAGTTCCCCGACAGGTTCCCACCGCAGCCGCCCCGGCGGCACGGTCTTGACCAGGGAAATGATCCGGGATCGCTCCTGCTCGGTGATCCGTCGTTTGCGGCCCTGCCCACCCAGATCATCCAGTCCCTGCAGGCCCGATCGGTTGAAGCGGTGCAGCCAGCAGCGGACCGTTTTCTGGCTGCAGTCCAGCTCCACGGCGATCGCCGGCACCCGCAGCCCCGACCAGCTCAGCTCGATCATCCGGGCTCGCATCACCGCATCCCGCGGTGCCTTCCGCGTCCGCGTCAGCCGACGAACGACAGCCCGCTCGTCCTCATCACGCTCCGGCCGTGCCCATAAAACCAACGCCCAGCACCCGCCCCCGAGCACCCACAACTACCCCGCCACCAGGACATATACCCAACTAAAGAGGAATCCAGCACTAGAGCGTGAGCGCGCCGCTCATGCGGGCCTTGCCCTGGCGTTCGGTCAGCCGAGAGCCGGACTCCCGGCGGGCGGCGCGGCGCAGCAGAGGGACGGCGAGCAGGAAGCCGACGACGGCCCAGCCGACCAGCACCAGCGCGACCATCGGCAGCTGCCAGGACCCGGAGGGTTCCACGGCCCGCGCGGCGTCCGGCAGCAGAGCCGAGCGCACGCCCTGCGCCATCCACCGGAGCGGGAAGACGGACGCCACGTCCTGCACCACCACCGGCAGCCGGCCGATCGGGAACATAGCCCCCGAGGTCACCAGCAGCGCCATCGCGGGCAGCATTATCATCGCCAACGCCTCGCGAGCGTTGGGCAGCACGGCGCCGATGGCCGCGCCCAGCGGTACGACGGCGAGCAGACCGAGGGCGATGACCCATATCAGCGTCAGCCAGCCGCCGGGGCTGTGCGGTAGCGGCCCGTCCACGAACAACGCGGCGGCGCCCAGCAGGACGGTGACGATGCCCATCGCCATGATGACGATCAGCACGGACTTGGCGACTAGATAGGCCGGTATGCCGCCAGGCGTAGCCCGCAGCCGCAGCAAGGTGCCCTCATCGCGCTCGGTCACCAGGATCTGCGGGAGGTTGATCAGCCCCACCTGGAACAGCAGATACGCGGCGAACCCGGCGATCGTAAGGTGAGCGGCGGGGATATGGGTGCCGGGCAGGTCGTCATGGATGAAGGAGGCGACCATCAGGGCGACCACCACATTGCTGAGATAGCTGACGACCTCCTTGCGGTTGCGCAGGAGATGACGCACCTCGATACCGCCGCGCTGCAGCCCGGCTTGCCATGAGCGCAGCCGCCAGGCGCGGGCGCGGTCCAGCTTCGGGGTGCCGGCAGCCCCGTCCGCCGCGCCGGTCCTGCCCAGCGAAGTCCTGTGCCGCACCGCTGTCATGTCCGTTTCCCTCATGCGGATCGCTTCTCCCCCATCCCGGCGGCCACCAGGGCTGTGTTGTCGGCGGTTCCGGCGCTCCGGGCGTCCGTAGTGCCACCAGCGTGCTCGTGCACCATGTGCAGATAGGTGTCCTCTAGCGTCGGGCGGCGGACCTCTAGGTCGGCGATCGGCTCGTCGGCCTCGCGGTGCAGCTCCCAGACCAGCAGGGAGGGATCCGCGGTGCGCTCGCGGCGCGGCGCGCCGTCCGGTGCCGTCCAGCGGACCTCCGCCTCGGCGGCCGCCCGCCGGGCGAGCTCGGCGGGTGTGCCGCAGACCCAGATACGGCCGTTGACCAGGATCGCTATCCGGTCGGCGAGACGCCCGGCCTCGGCCAGGTCATGGGTGGTCAGCAGGATGGTGACGCCCTCGTCGCGGGCCAGCCGCTCGACCAGGTCATGGAACTCGCGCCGCGCCTCGGGGTCGAAGCCAGTGGTGGGCTCGTCCAGGAAGAGAAGCTCGGGACGGCCGACGATGCCGAGCGCGACGTCGACGCGCCTCCGCTGACCACCGGACAGCTGGTCGACCCGGTGCTGGGCTCGGTGGGTCAGACCGACCAGCTCCAGCAACTCTTCCGGGTCGCGCGGATCGGGGTAGTACGTCGCGAAGTGCCGCAGTAGCTCGGCGACCTGCCAGCGACGGTGGTCGCGCCACGACTGGAGCACCAGGCCGATCCGGCCGCGCCAGGCCTCGTCGGCGTGCGCTGGGTCTTTGCCGAGGACCCGGACCTCGCCGGCGGAGCGCTGCCGGAAGCCCTCCAGGATCTCGACGGTAGTGGTCTTCCCAGCGCCGTTCGGGCCGAGTAGTGCGAAGATCTCCCCGCGGTGGATGTCCAGGTCGACGCCTTGGAGCACCTCGGTGCTCCCGTACGACATCCGCACCTCCCGTGCGGAGACGACCGGTTGGCGGGAGCCAGCGGCTGTGATGGGGGTGCTGGTCATCGGCTCGCTTCCGTGTGCTGCTGTTCGGGTGTCGTCTGCTGCGCCACCGCGGGGCTCGCACCCTCGACGATGGCGCGGAGAGCGGCGACATGTCCTTCGAAGGCGGTGCGCCCGCGGGTCGTCAGCCGTACCTTGGTGCGGCGTTTGCGCCCGCCGCCCTCCTTGCGGATCTCCAGATACTCGGCCTCCTCCAGGGTGTGCAGCTGCTTGGAGAGCGCGGAGTCGCTGAGCGAGAGGCTGTCGCGGATGAACGGAAAGTCGGCCCATTCCGTGGCGGACAGCAGGGCCACGATCGACAACCGGGTGGAGGGGTGGATCAGTTCGTCGAAACCCGTGGGAGTGCTCATAGGCCCGCCTCCTCGTGAGGGGCTTGTGTGGCGTGGCCGCGCAGCGCACGTTCGCGGAGCGGGCTGACCGCCCAGCGGTTCGCCGGTCCCGTGAAGAGGACGAACACGGCAGCTGCGGCGGTGGCCGTGATCAGGCTGGGGCAGGGCAGAGCGAGTGAGTTCGCCAGATGGTCGCAGAGCAGGATCGTGCCGCCGGTGAGGCATCCGCCCGCGACGAACGTGGCGAAGCTGCGCCAGCTGTACCGGGAGCGGTGCAGCCGCATCCTGGTACGGCGGCTGTAGACGACGGCCAGGGTGCCCAGGATGCCGACATAGGCTGCAAGTGCCAGCCACAGGCCCCACGCCGGGAGATTGAGCCCCATGCTGGCGAGGAAGACCCACATGATCGCGGCCGTACTGTAGGTCGCCTTGGGAGCACTGTGCGCGCATCGCTCGACCTCGTCGTACACCCGTTCCTGCGGCACCCGGATCCGCTGGAGATCCTGCCAGGCCCGCTCGGCATCCACCGGTGTGGTCACGCCATCGCCTCCCCGAAGACGTTGCTGGACCGCCGGGACGCGCCGGACCGGATCAGGCCGGACCGCCCCCGCGTTTACTTGCCTACTGGGAAAGTTAGCTTCGGCTTTCCCGGTAGGCAAGTCGACATGACCCCACCGCGCCCTGTTGACCACCGCTATTCAGCCAAGGCCCGAAGAAGGGGTCATGTCATCGGGCAGACACTCTCGTTCGTAGGCATCCCAGAGCTCGCGAACTGCTCGGGAAGGCTCGAGAGCGCAGCTGACGTGCCTGGCCTGCTCGCCGACCACCTCGCGGGAACCTGGGATGTCGCCGTTCGCGAGGTGCTGTGGGACGGCCAGGCGGTCCGCCGTGGGCAGGGCTATTCGGTGCACGTCACCGCCGCGCTCGCACTCCCCCGGGACGTCTTGGAGCAGTGCACGCCGCCCTCGCCAGCGACAGTTCCGCCCCCGGCCGATCGCAAGGTCGGCGTCGGGTGAACCGTGGTTCTGCCATCGTGCGGGACGCCCTTGGGCCGCGTTCAGGGAAGCTACGTGCGTCGGCTCGACGACAGTGCCGCAGCCCAGCGTCTCGTCGTGATCGATTCCAATTCCGTTCGACGACCAAGCAACTGTGAGCGAAGCCGTATCCGGAGCAGGACTCGACGAAAGGAGCTCCAAGGCGCCCCACCGGGACGGTGGATTCCCGATGAGGCGCCGTCCATGGCAGCACCAGCGTGTGGTTCACGCTCTGCTCCACCGGGTGCCTGCACGGTCACGGTTCGGCAGGCGCGATATGCCCCCGGCTGAGCAGTGAAGGCGCCGACGTAGCGGCGAGTTGTTGCGTCAGGTGGTTACTCGAAGTCGGTCGGGCGGCCGAGGGGCTCGACTGTGTCGACTTCCCGCAGCCGCTGCTGGAGCCGTTCGCGGATCCGGTCGACGGCGTTGGCGCCCATCTTCGCGGTGGTCTTCTTGGACGGCTGCTTCTTCGCGGCCGCCTTCTTCGGCTTCGGCAGGCGCACGTCGTTGCCGGACATCGACCTCGACGTGGAGTCCGAGCGACGTCTCGACGTGTACGACGCGATCCTCAAGCGGTTCGGCGGGAGCGGACCGCGGTCAACCGGCCTGCCCGAGACCTACCGCGCGCGCCACGCCCTGCGCGATACCGGACTCGCCCTCGGGATTCCGCCGCAGGTTGTCGGTGAGATCGCCAAGAGCTTTCCGCACCTGCGGGCCCGGGACATCCGTGGTGCCCTGACCGAACTCCCGGAGCTGCGCCAACTCGCCTCTCAAGCAGGCAGGTTCGGACCGCTGTGGGAGCTCGCCGAAGGCCTGGACGCGCTGCCCCGCGGCTACGCCATGCACCCGTGCGGGGTGATCCTGTCCAACGCGGCGCTGCCGGACCGGCTTCCGGTGCAGCCGACCCCGGCCGGATACCCGATGGTGCAGGCCGACAAGGAGGACGTCGAAGATCTCGGTCTCCTGAAGCTCGACGTCCTGGGCGTGCGCATGCAGTCCGCGATGGCGTACGCGGTCGCCGAGATCCGCCGCACAACCGGACGTCTGCTCGATCTCGACAACCCCGACCATGTCAGCCTGAACGACCAGCAGGCCTTCGAGATGATCCGGGCCTCGGACACCGTCGGCCTCTTCCAGCTCGAAAGTCCAACAGCCAGGCACGGTTGGGGGCGTGGGGGGAAGGCGCCGGCCAGGTCGGGCCACAGGCTGGCTCGGTACTGGCGGGCCAGCAGGAAGCGCCAGAACCCGAAGCTCAGCTCCGCGATGATCTTTCCGCGCGGGAGGGCCACGCCCCCGCCGCGGCCGGCGCGCTCCTGGGCCTGGGCGATGTCGCTGCGGGCCTTGCCGCTGAGCGGGATCTGCCTGTCGTCGTACCACTCTGCGGTGCGGCCGCGGCGCTGTTGGCGGGCGACGAGCCGCGCGTCGAGCGCATTGCGCAGCATGATCTCCAGGTGCCCCAGTGCTGCATCGGCCTCCGTGCGGCGGGCGGGCCGCGGCCAGGCCGATCCGCCTGGCTCGCCCACGCCCTGGCCGCGCGCCTTGGGCACTACGCGGATCCGGCAGCCCGCGAGACCGCCGCCGCTCTACTGCCGCAGCCGGTCCTCGCCCACGCCGCGCTGCTCGCCGAACTCGCCCGCCTGAACCCGGCCGCCGACCCCGGCCGGATGGCGTTCGCGGCCCGGCTCGCCGCCGCCGACCCCAAGGCCACCGCCGACCTCGCCGCGTTCCTCACCCGCGCCACCGAGCCGGCCGACACCGCAGGGAGCCCGGTATGACCCCCGACCAGGAACCCGAGGTGGTCGCCGTCTGGCACGAGTCCAGCCCCATCGGCCGCCGCTTCGAGGACCTGCTCGCCGACGGCACCGTCTACGCGTTGACCGAGCCGCCGCTCGGCGAGACGTATTACCCCGGCGAGGACGACCCCGACTACAACCCGATCTGCCACTGCCCGCGCACACCACGCGCCTTCTGCATGGAGTGCGCCGACTGCGAGCAGTGCCGCTGCCCCAGCCCGGCCCTCCGGTGATCTCACCCTCTGCAACCTCCCAGACCTCACGGATCCCCGTGCGACCTGTGAGGTCTGGGAGCCTGGGGCCGGAAATGCCTGGCACGCCTGTGATGTCTGGGAGGTTGAGAGGCTGTTTCCCCAGGCAGACATCCTGGGAGAGGACCTGTGAGCCTGTGACAGAACTGGGAGGTGGAGGCCGTGACGATCACGGAAGGTGACTGTCCCGCTGTCACGCCCAGAGGGTGTCACGCGTCCCATCCGGCTGTCACGGCGGGGTGTCACGGGTCCGGTTCGGCCCGGAAACACGGGCCCGGACCCCGATCCGGGCCTCTTTCCTGATCAGCGTGACACGGTTGGAGTCCGGTTACCGTCCGCTCCTGAACTGTCCGGTGCCACTGAACCTTGGCCGATTGCCACTGAAGTTTGACCGGCCGGAGCGCGAGGGCGGAGGGCTTCTCGTGGAGTCGCTCGGGGAAGCATCCGACCGTGGCCTACCCCGCAGACGAACCGCTTGCAGCCGATGGCTGTGGCAACTACTTGATCTCCTTCGCGCGGGGCGGCGAGGCAGCGCCGCCGCAGGACGCCCCGCTGCCGGCGGCCCTGGTGGCCTTGTGGCGAGCCGGTCGGGTCCTCATGGTCCTCGATCGGTACCGCCAGTCCTGGGAGCTTCCAGGGGGGAGCATCGAAGATGGCGAAACCCCCCGCCAGGCAGCAGCACGGGAGCTACTGGAGGAGAGCGGGCAGGAGCCTGACGAACAGTTGCGGTTCATCGGCTACGCGCGGTTCGTCCTGGCGCCTGACCAGCGAGCCGAATATCTGGCCCTCTACGCAGGATCCTGCGTAGAGACCCGCGCCTTCGAGCCCACCGAGGAGATCTCGGCCATCCGCTGGTGGGACCTGCTCGAACGCCTCCCAGGGTATGTGCAGCCCCTGGACGCCTACCTCGCCGCGCTCACCCGGTAGCCCAGCAGCCGACGCCACCGCCCCATCGAGCAGTGGTCAATGTTCAGTGGCAAACGGTCAAGGTTCGCTGTCACCGGACATGAACAGTCCGGACGACCTGTGTCATCAACCCCCTGTTTCCCCAGGTCGACACGCCTGTCTGTGTCACTAATCAGCTGATCTGTGTCATCGCCCGCGGGCGACCCAGGTGGACCCAGCAGCCGCCCCAGAACCTGGGTCCCGAGACCGCGTTTTCCCAGGTGGGCACGGAGCGCGCCGGGAGCTGGGTCCACATGGGTCCCTGGGTCTCGCACCCTCGTACGGCCGGGTTCGTCCGGAGTGGTCCCCAGCACCCGGGGCGGCCGATACCGTTGGGGGAGACGCCAGTTCTGCCTTCTGGAGCCCTCGATGAGCGAACAGCCGGCACCCCCCGACCACGCCCGGCAGCAGCTGGAGCCTGCGGCCGCCGACGGGCTGCGTGCGTACGCCGCCAAGACCCGCGCCAGCGCCGACCAATTCGCCGCCGTCCTGGAGGACATCGCGGCCAACGGGCTGCCCTCGGTGGAGGGCTGCACGCCGTGGGAGGAGCTGCGCGAGGCCCACCTCGCCCGGCTCGCTGGCCAGCGCCCGGCCGTCGCCTGATGGCCCCGCAACAGAACCCGCGCCGCGCCCGGATCGCCTTCTCCGACTCCGCCGCCAAGCAGCTGGAGAACATCACCAGCGAGGCGGAGATCCACGCCCTGGACCGCGCCCTGGTCGTCATCTCCGTCGACCCCGACGTCGGCGAGCCGATCCCCGGCGACACCGTCGGCCCCCAGCTGCGCCAGTACACCGACGAAGTCGAGCAGGTGCGCGTCCTGTACTTCGTCACCGCGCTGCGCACCGTGGTGGTCGTCGCGTACATCGAGGTCTAGCCGCCGAAGGAGCCCAAGGTGCCGTCCGACATCAAGCAGCTCACCGTCGGCCGACAACTGACCGGGCTCCGCCAGGTCCTGGACTGCACCGCAACGACGACCGCGCTCCGGCAGGGCCCTGGGGGCTCCGGGTGAGCCGCCGGCCTGGCTCATGCTCCTGTGCCCCGCCCACTCCCAGGCCCTGCCCGGGTGGCCCGGGATCACGGCCGACGCAGACGGGCTGCGACTGTCCTGTGGGTCCGTCCTGGACTACCGGTCGGCCGAGCAGCTGCTCCAGTCGCACGCTGACCCGTGGCTGACGCCCCTGACCGGGGTGGATCCGAAGACGCACGCCGGTGTCTGGCCCGAGGTCCTGGACCAAGCGGACCGCATACTGCGCGCCCG
The DNA here is from genome assembly GCF_040644655.1 of Streptomyces sp. NPDC046931. Classification (NCBI taxonomy): domain Bacteria; kingdom Bacillati; phylum Actinomycetota; class Actinomycetes; order Kitasatosporales; family Streptomycetaceae; genus Streptomyces; species Streptomyces sp. NPDC046931. The sequence continues at coordinate 34,915 of NZ_JBEYWX010000034.1, read as the reverse complement.
TCTGGACGAATACGGGTGGAGACGAGACGCTGCAGAGCATCGCGCTGATGCTCGAGATGGCCTCCCGAAACGCGGCCGAGGGCGACCTGTACCAGGCGACGGTTCCCCTGGCGTATTGCGAGACCCTCGCCCAGCGTCTGTAGGCTCCGGTCTCCTATCTCTGACCCACGGTCCAAGGTAGAGCCACGTCTTACGGGGACTTAGGCCGGAGAGGACAGCCGCCGCAGCGGCCACTCGTCGTCGGCGAGCGCCGCGGCTATGGCCTGCTGGCGCAACCGGCGCAATCGCTCACCAGTGGTTCGGTGCTCCTCGAAGCGCTCGCGTCGTTCCTCTGTGGGGAAGAGCATCGGCAGCCCGACGTCCAGGAGGAAGTGAGGAAGTCGGGACAGGGGCCGGCCAGCGGGAGCGGGTCGAAGACGGCCAGCAGGGTCCCGTGGTCGTTGACGAGCGGGACGCCGCTGGCGTACCGGCTGTCTCCCACACTCCAGCCGACAGTCACGCGGGTGCGGAACATGTCGGCGGCCTGGGCGATGGCTCGCTCGATCCCGGGCAGCCGGGCGGAGTGCCTGGCCAGGGCCGCCCGGTCCGGGTCGGAGCGCGCCGTACGTTCGGCGAGCGCGGCCTCCTGCCGGGCGTACCCCCGCTGCTCGGTACGTTCCTGCTCTTCCTGTGCCGCGCGCTGCTGCTTTTCCTCATCTCCCAGCTTCTTGGCCTCCGTCAGTACGCACTTGGGATGGGCCCACAGCCGCGTCACGGGTCAGATAACGTGACGCTGCGGCGTGCGTGGCGCGTGCGAGACGAGCCGCGAGGTGAGGACCCTGCCCACGAACTCGGAGAGTGGTATGGACGGCTCGGGGTCCCAGTAGGCGCCGGTGAACCGGGCCATGGGCTCGACGGCGACCAGGTCCTCGCCCTGCCGGGCCAGCCGCATCGAGGGAACGGCGCCCAGCCAGGGAATCCGGCTGCGGTCACTGAACCAGTAGGCCCGTACGCCGTCAGCCCCCATCCGCTGCGTGCGGGCACGAATCTCGGCGGCGGTGATGCTCGCCAACTGCGCCTCCAGGGCGACACGCCGGCTGTTGGCCGTGGAGGCGAGGACGTCCGCCCGCCAACGACCGTCCGGCCCGCTCACCTCCAGCTCGGCCATCCATCCGGCCGCGCGGGCCGCCTGAGCAAGCTCCAGCTTGAGCAGGTGGTGGGCCATGGGCTCCTCCACCAGCGTGCACGTCGGAGCCCCAGGCGCATGGGCGAAGAACCGCAGGCCCAGGGGCGACACCTTGGCGTGCATCCCGTGGCCACACTCCCGGCACGCCAGGGGGACCGGCGGCCGCACCCGGTGGATCGCACTCCAGTCCCAGCCGCAGCCGAGATCCGGCAGGGAGGCGTCCAGACCGCCCCGCTCCGCGCGTACGGCAGTGAAACTCACAGCGCTCCCTCCACGTCATGGCGTCGTCCGCGCATCGTCTCGGCCGGGTCTGACACGGGGGTAGGGGCGATCAAGGCCATCGGGGTGCGTCCTAGCGGCGGCGGTACCGTCCGGTGCCTGGGCGCAGCAGCCGCAGCGCGTCCCGGACGACGTCCCGGGCCAGCAGGTAGAGCCCGTGGGCGGCCCCGATCCCGGCCCCGGCCGTGGCCAGGTGCTCGGGGGTCAGCAGGTGGTGAATCATCGTCATGCGCCGTCTCCAGTCGCGTCGGAATGGTCTGCCGCGGCGCCACTCCCTACAGCCGGGGCCCCTACGCCCCCGCTGGCGTGCGCCGTCCGGCTCGGAGAACCGGCCCGGGCGGGTGAGCTATACAGTCCGGCATGAGCATCCTCGACACGTCCATAGCCCTGGCCTCGGCAGCGTTCACCGGCGCTGCGGCCTACGGCGCATGGAAGGCCTCCAGCGAGGCGAACAAGGCGGCCTGGAACGCGAACGAGACGGCGGCCGCCGTCGCACAGATCGAACGGGACCGCTGGCAAAAGAGCTGAGGCCACAACTGAGGATCAAGCTCCAGACTGATCCCCATGAGGTGCTGTACGTCCGCTTCGACGGCCCGACCACACTCGGCGAACTCGCCGTCGCCTTGAAAGTCCGGGACGACTTTGACCGCTCTCAGCTTCCCCACCTGGCGGGTACGCCGACACCCGAGGAGACAGAGCAAGTCATCTGGGGCCCGGCCCCGGGTCGATGACGCGGACGAGCTGGGCCGGTCGGTCCCGGCCTTCCCGCTTCTCCCTGGCGACCGTCGGCGACTTGCCCTCGACGCGTCCCTCCGGCCCCCCTGGTATCGGGGTGACGACCGGGAGCAGCGCTGGCGCGACGAGTACCGCTCGGCCCCAATTCGCCTGTGGGCGGAGTGCACCGCCCCGGGCCACAAGCCCTGGAAGCTCGCCTTCGCGGTGCCGCAGGACGGTAGCTGGGCGCTGGGCGGCGACTGATGGCGGGTGGGGTGACGGCCGGTGGCTGCCGGGGGTCTTCGCCGGCTCGGGCTGGGCGGGTGGTGCGGAGGGTCAGGTGAAGGACACTCGGGCGACGACGGCCAGCAGCTCGCCGGCGCCCGCCGCTCGATCAGCGCGCTCTCGTCCCGGGGGTCCTTGAGTGGTCCGGCGACCAGGACGTGCGACGCGCGGTCGAGCAGCTCCCACCAGCGGTCGGGCAGCGAAATCCGCTCGGCAGCCTCCCACAGGTGCGGCATGACGTCGTCTCCCTCGGCGTCGACGTGGACGAGGCAGCGCAGCGACCTGGTGGCGATGTCGGCGCGGACCCGCCAGTTGACGTCCAGCTCGGGCAATTGGTGGCCGTCCCACTCCCGCCAGTCGGTGCGAGCGCGCAGGTCCTCGATCCCCGCCCCGGCGGTCTCGCACTCCAAGCTCAGCATGGGCAGGGGCCGCCCGTCGGGCAACAACGTCCGACCCAGCAGCACCGAGTATCGCGGCACGCCATCGGGATCTTCCGGCAGCCCCAGCGTGACCGGCGGGTGCGCCCCAGCGAGGGCATTTAAGTTGAAATGCAGAACCATGTCCGCAATCTCAGATCTTCCTCAATACTCTTCTCGTTGGATGATCTCTCTCTTAGGGTCAGACGAGACCGGAAGGTGTGACTCCAGACCTGAGTCCGCCTATCCAAGACAAGAGAATCGGGGATCTCCTTAATGAAGCGCGTGGTATCTGGCACGCTGTCGGTAGCTCTTCTGAGTGGCGCTCTCATGATGGGCACTGGGACGGCGTCCGCCGCACCGGCGTCGACGTCCAGCCTCAAGACGCCGACGCCGGTGGCCAAGGTTGACCCCAGAGAAGACCTGCGGTCAATGTGCACCGTCTATCACGACAAGTATTCGTGTGCTGCACTCATGGGCAGGAACAAGATGACCAACATGGTCAAGAACTGCCTGGTCAAGGCTGGCATCGGCGGGGCTGCCGCGTTCGTCGTGGGCAGGTATATCAGCAAGGACGTGGCCAAGGACATCGCCGGCAAGGTCGTCGTCGCAGGCGCGGCAGGGTGCCTGTCATCGTTCACGTAAGCCATCGGGAGCGCACCAATGTTGACCAAGGTCCTTTTTACGCTCGCTTGGGTTGCCGTACTTATCGGTGTGAACAAACTATTCAGCGACACCGAGTGGGCTCAATATGTCGCCACATTTATTCTGGCTGGCGTATATGCGCTATTGATCAACAAGCTGAATAGGTATACCGCCCCGGGCCGCCACGAATAGGGGATGTTTTCTCGATCTTGGTCAGAGCGGGAATAGCGCGTTCATGACCGGTGAGTCGACTGAGGCTTCGAAACGCACTTGCCTGTCAGCATGACTCTGCCGACTTGTTCCGGCGGAGGCTTCGCGCGGGGTCGCTATGGCAACCACGGCGCCCCCGCTGGTGTGAATCGCCAGGGCTCACCGGCCGCCATTCGGTGACAACCAGAGCTGAGAACCACCGTCAATCACCAGGTCAAACCCGACACTTGGTGACAGCTATCGCTGCGAGTCACACCTCATGTCCGTTTTGTCGCCTCGGATATGGCACATTGAGCCCTTTCCAACCTGGCGTTGCGCTGCCCAGGAGCCTTCGATAGCGCTCGGGAAACCGTGATCAGCTATCTACGCTCTGTCGGCGGCGTTGGTGCACGTCGGAACCATGCTGGCATTGCTGCAGCTCCCTTCACGGATGCTCAGTACGGTGACATCACCAAGTCGCCGATCACCCGCAGCCCGACTTGGGCCGCAAGCCACGGTGCGCGTTCGGCCTCAACTTGCTTGACGTGGACGAACACCGTGTAGTCGGCCGCAGGCTCTTCCAGCTCGAGGTCGCGGGCATGCGCGCACAGGGTGACGAACGCGCCGCGGGTGCCTCCCACCCCCAGACCTACCTCTGGAGCCTCGGGCCAGGCGTTGAAGTCCCACCGCACCGTCGCCGGGCTGTCGCCCACCGCCTTGAGAAACGGCTCCACGGTCTCGGGTGCCCCAGCCCAGCGTCGTAGCCAGACGGGCAGGTAGGCCGCCGGATCATCCCCCGTGTCCGAGGCGCCGTCCGTCTCCCCTGCAGCCCACCAATCAGCGTCCGGCAGCAGGGCCAGCACCTCCGATAGAGAGTGAGTCGAGGAGATCCGCGCATCGAAATCGACTTCCAGATCCCTCAGGTCGGCGATCCCCAGCAGCCTCTCAACGATGCGCAATCCCTCCGAGAGGTCCGCCGTTCTCAAGATGGGCTGCGCGTAGGAGTTGGACACGACCACCAGTGTGCCACCGCACGAGCGTTGTCCACCCCGCCAGCGTGGCTGCGTAGTTGAGCTGACGGACAGGAGAAGCCCCTGGTAGATGGGTTTTCGACCAGAATTCCGTCTCCGCAAGAGGCTTCGCATGCTTGTCTACCCGTCCGGGATCGACGTGTCCAGCTCCGCCCTGCGCTTCCTGTCCGCTCGGTTGCGCGACCATCGTCGGCAGCGCGGCACCCGCTGGCGCCGTCTGAGCACGGGCCGTCAGTCTCTGCTGGCCCTCGCCCACCTTCGGTGCGGGCACACCTACGCGCAGCTCGCCGCGGGCTTCGACGTGGGCACTACCACCGCCTACCGGTATATCGCCGAGGCCGTCGATGTGCTGGCCGCGCTCGCCCCGGACCTGGCCGCCGCGGTCAAGGCCGCACAGAACAAAGCGTTTGTGATCCTCGACGGGACCCTGCTGCCGATCGACCGGATAGCCGCCGACCGACCCTTCTACTCCGGTAAGCACAAGAAACATGGCATGAACGTGCAGGTGATCGCCGACCCGCACGGGCGTCTACTGTGGGCCTCGCCCGCCTTGCCCGGCGCCGTCCACGACATCAAGGCGGCCCGCACACACGGCTTGATCGACGCGTTCGACGACGCAGGCATGCCCTGTTGGGCCGACAAGGGCTACCAAGGCGCCGGCGGAACCGTCCGAGTGCCCTTCCGCGGCCGGTGGGACCATCTGTCCGCAGGGCAACAGGCCGTCAACCGAGCTCACGCACGGATCAGAGCGCTGGGCGAGCAGGCCATTGCGACCCTGAAGAATTGGCGCCTCCTGCGGAAGCTCCGCTGCAGCACCAAACGCATCACCAGCCTCGTCCAAGCAGTACTCACCCTGCACCTGACCTGCTCAAACAGAGGTTGGAAAAGGTTCACTGTCAGCCTGGTTGCTCGTTGGTCTGGTCGTGGGGAAGAGACAGTCGCGGCCGTGGATCGTCTCGGACGAACTGTGGGCGCTGATAGAGCCGTTGCTGCCTAAACCGGGTCCGAAACTGGTCGAGGGCAGGCCGCGGATACCGGACCGGCAAGCCCTGTGCGGGATCCTGTTCGTGCTGCACACCGGCATCCAGTGGGAGTACCGCCCCAGGAGCTGGGCTTCGGCTCGGGTATGACCTGCTGGCGGCGCTTGGCCGCCTGGAACGAGGCCGGCGTGTGGGACGAGCTGCACCTGGTGCTGCTGAAGAAGCTGCGGGCCGCGAAGAAGCTGGACTGGTCCCGGGCGGTGATCGACTCCTCCCACGTCAGGGCGGCCCGACGCGGCCCAAAAGTGGACCCAGCCCGGTCGACCGCGCACGGCCCGGCAGCAAGCACCACGTCCTCACCGACGGGCAGGGCGTCCCGCTCGCGGTGTCGCTGACCGGCGGAAACCGCAACGACATCACCCAGTTGCTGCCCTTGCTGTACAGGGTCCCGGCCGTGGCCGGCGTTGTCGGCCGATCCAGACGCCGACCCGATGCGCTCCTCGCAGACCGCGGCTACGACCACGACAAGTACCGACGCCTGCTGTGGCAGCGTGGCATCCGCCCGGTCATCGCTGAACGAGGCCAACCCCACGGCTCCGGCCTGGGCGTTTTCCGGTACGTGGTCGAACGCACCATCGCCTGGCTGCACGGCTTCCGCCGCCTGCGGATCCGCTGGGAACGGCGCGACGACATCCACGAAGCCTTCCTCGGCCTCGCCACTTGCCTGATCACCCACCGCCACGTGCAGCGCCTTTGTTAGGACCTCTAATCCGTAGAGCATGCCGGCGCCGACAACGCCCGTATCTTCCTTGCCTCGGGCGGCTGGCCCCGCACCGCGCTCCCGCTACATCTGATATTCGCTGGTGTAGTCCTCCACGGGCTGTGCCTGGTCTGCGGCGTACTCAGCGCGCGCCTTCTTGTCTTCCTCGCTGAGAGCGGGGTGGACGGGGTCCGTGGCGGGTGCGCGCCAGAGCTGGACGAGGTGGCGCTCTCCGTGATCGCCGATGCCGGGTTCGGGGTCGTCGGCGTGGCAGTACAGGCGCATGCGGACCCAGTCGCCACTGCCGGCGGAGGGCGGCGGCATGTCGGCGTACGGATTCTCTGGCCCCGGCAAGATTTCCGTGAAGCAGGCGCATGCCACCGTGCGCCGGTGACGCTCCGTCATGGGTAGCGGCGTCGGAGCAGGGCCATGAGGATGACGCGGTGGCGGAGCAGCGGGACCCCCGCGCGTCCGGCCGTGATCCGCTTCTGGAGCTTCAGATCGGTGATGCGGCCTTCGTTGACTCCCGAGTTGAACCCGGTGGTGATGCCCTGCACGACTGCGGGCTGGTCCTCGCGGATGGCTTTGGCCAGGCTGGCCAGGGCCGGGAGGCCGGCGGTCGTGAGTTGCTCCAGCCAGTCCGTCAGCGGGGCGGCGTCACGGGTGTCGAGCATGGCGGCGAACTGACGCACCAGATCGTGGGCGCGGTTCAGTTCTGGGCAGTGCTCGAACAGCCGCGTGAGTGCCTCGGCTGCGGCGGGATGGCGCGGTCGTGATCCAGCGCGCGACTTCGCGGGGTGAGGGCGGCCGCTCGCGCGGCGTGTTGATCGGCAGGCCGCGGCGTAGCGGTGCGATGGCCATCCTGACCCGTTGGTAGTGGCCGCTGTAGCCCTTGGCGGCGATCTCCTGGTGCAGCACCGTCGCGGTGTGCTCGCCTTCCTCCCACCGCTGCCGAAGGTAGTCCAGGTATGGATCGAGGCTGGCGGGTCGGCGGGGCCGGGTGCGCCGTACGCAATCCTGCCAGGTGGCGGCCTGGGCGTACTTGGCCACGGTGCGCCGGTTCAAGCCCAGCTCACGGGCTGCCGCGCTGAGCGAGCAACCGGTGTCGGTCACCGCGTGCACCGCCTCGAACAACCGCTGCGCATGGCGCCGGGCTGGGGTGTCAGCCTGGTGAAACGGTCCCGCTGCGTTCGCTGGTGGCGGTGCCGTGTCAGGCTCGGGTACTGCCACAACCAGGCAGCCGCGGTGCGTGGCGGCGATATCCCCGATCCGCTTCGACAACCCCTGCCACAGGTGGAAGCGGTCGCTGACCTGCACCGCGGCCGGGGCGCCGTCGGTGATGCCCTGGCGGTAGACCAGCGAGCCGTCCCGGCAGACCACCTCAACACCGGGATGCGTCCGCAGCCAGGCAGCCAGTTGCTCGGCGTCGCGCCCGGCCCACAGCTCAATCGGCAGCCGGGTGTCGGCGTCCACCAGCAGGGTTCCGTAGACGTCCGCATACAGCGCAAAGTCGTCGACGCCCAGCACCCGCGGGGTCGCTGCCGGGGGAAGCGGCAAGCGCATCAAGTGGAACAGCACGCTGGTCCGCGACAGCGGCACCTTCAGGATCTGCAGCAGACGGGCGCCGCCCCGGCCGGCGAGTAGCACCCCTGCCATCTCCACCAGGTGCTGCAGCAAAGGGCTGCGACGCTGATAGCGCACCGTCAACCCCTCGACCTGCTCGGCAAACGTCCGCCGGCCGCAGCCCGGGCTGTCACAGAACAACCGCCGCACCGACAGCCCGATCAGCACCGGACGCCCACCAGCAGCGACATCGGCCAGCAGGCGGTCATAGCGACTGTGCACCCGCGCAGAACCGCGACCGCAGTCCGGACACGCCACCGTCAACTCGCGGGTGCGGGCCGCGATGCGGACCACGCCGCCCGTCGCCCACACTCGTTCCACCCGCACCGCGTCCAGGTGCGGAGACAAGATCCGTACGAGGTCATCACACTCGCTGACAGTGCCGCTACCCGTGACGGAGCGTCACCGGCGCACGGTGGCATGCGCCTGCTTCACGGAAATCTTGCCGGGGCCACGTTCAGGTGTACGCCGACAACCATCAGCGACCTGGTCCCCGAGATCGACCACGTCCTTCGCGCCGGCTTCGGCTGACCCTCACCCTCACCAGGGCCCGGCGACCTGACGGTCGCCGGGCCGCAATGCGGTGTCGTCAGGCGGGTGATGCATCCGCGACGGGGAGCCGTTCCGTTCCGCCGCCGAAGGGGAGGAAGACAGTGCGGCTGGCGAGGAACCAGGCGCCGTCGATCTTCCGGAAGATGTCCTCGTAGTGGCCGACGTTCGCCGGGAGCCTGGGCTCGATCATTCCACCTGAGTAGCCATCGACCCGGTATGTCGTCAGATACGAGACCGCCCGCGCTGTCGCCTCGGACTCCACCGTGACCAGGATGTTCGTCATCAGACGGCGCGACAGCCTGTCCGCCGGGCGAGAGGCGAAGTAGGCGCGCAGGGCCTCGCGCCCCTCGATGCGCCGGTCCCCGAAAGGCCAGTGCCAGACACCATCGGGCGTGAACAGCTCGGCCACCGAACTCGGGTCGCCGAGGTCAAGGCGGTGGATGAAGTCCACAATGATGCGCTCGCAGGCGCGTTCCGCGAGCATCCGCTCGACCGGGGGCATGACCTTGTCGTCCATACCCCTGTCTATCAGCCCCAACAGGTCCCAGGGCAACGGCTTTTCCGCACCAGCATCGGCAGGGCGCGCTCTTCGCTCCCCACCCTCCCCACTCGAATTACTAGCGGACGAACTGAGGCGAAGATCGGCTGTGGGGATTTCCGCGAAGCCTCATCAGCGGCAAGCAGGGCATCGAGCGGTCCCGACCGACCGATGCCTACGGCATACCCGTGGTCACCGTGCCCGCCGGTGCGAACATCCGCGACCACACCCTTCTGCCCGAGACCCTAGACGCCTTCGATGCCCTGACCGTCCAGCTCGAACGCCGCCCGCAGCAGCCCGCGTTGAGCTTGGACGCCGGATACGACCATCAGCCTGTCCGGGCCGGCCTCGCCGAGCGCGGCATCACCGGCCGCGTCACCGAGCGCGGCACGAAGACACCGATCCAGACCGACGGCCGCTGGGTGGTAGAACGCACGAACTCGTGGATGAACAACTTCGGCAAGCTCCGCCGCTGCACCGAACGACGCCGGATCTGCGTGGGGTTCTTCCTCCATCTCGCCACCGCCGTCATCACTGTCCGTAGCCTCATCCGCCGGGCTTGGTACACCCATCGCTGGGACGCACGCCCCCGCTCACCCCGCATCCGATGACCTGCTGACGGATGCCCTAAGCGAGAGGGCCCGGCTTCGTTCTCCTGCGCTGGGCGCCGTGAGGGCCAACTTGCGGTGCGTACGCCGGAACATGGTGCGGGCCATGAAGGGGTGTACGCGCTTGACCACACCCAAGTAGAGCTGTGCGTGCAAGCTGTCGGCCTTCACGGCCGTGCTGAGGGTGACGTACCGCTCATCGATCAGGATCGAGGCGTGGGCCGTCAGACCCGCCGTGTTCACGTTCAGGAGCAGCTCGCCGTCCGCTTCGGCGAGCACCGGGAAGCCACCGCGCAGGATGCCCGTCCAGGCCGCCGGGTCACGCGGCAGGCCCGGCAGAAGCTCCATGCGGTACGCGTCCTCGTAGTCGGTACGGTCGAGGGAGGTGCGGATCAGCCGTGCCGCCGCCGGCGTGGCGATGGCTTCAGGCCGGGCCCAGCCGAGCCGGTTGAGCAGCCGCACCCACGGTGACCAGCGCACAGGGTGGGCGACGCCGTCCGCCGCCGCCCGCTCGATGTTGTCGAAGATCTCCTCGACCATCGTGTCGTGGAGGTGCTGTATGACGCAGGCCCACTGGAGCCGGTCGAGGCCGCGGACTTCGATGTCGAGGACATGGCATACACGGCAGCGCCCGGCCCCGAGTGGTTCGACCGTCAGCTCGTGGAAGCCGTCGAGGCCGTCGCCCGGCAGGGTGCCGAAGCGGACGCGGCGCCCGGGTTCGTACGCCGTGACGCGGTAGCGGATCCGGCCGTGCCCGCCGGCGGCACCTACGGTGAGGGGGCCGTCGAGGCGCATCCGCGGCCAGGCCGGGGTCGGGAAGATCGGGTCGTCCACGGCGGAGAGGCGGTCGAGCAAGGCGCCGACGGCCGCGGCGGGGGCCTCGATCACACGCTCGTGGACATTGAGTATCGCGGTCATCGCGCACCTCCGTACGCCGACGTATGGTTGCCCATACGGTAGCGTATGGTCATGGTGCAACGGCAGCAACGACAGGACAAGAAGGCCCGGTTGACCGTCCAGGACTGGGCGGACGCCGCGCTCACCGCGATCGGCGAGGGCGGCATAGCGGCCGTCGCGGTGGAGCCCCTGGCGGCCCGGCTCGGCACCACCAAAGGCAGCTTCTACTGGCACTTTGCCAACCGTGACGCGCTCATCGCGGCCGCCCTTGACCGCTGGGCGGAGATCAACACCGAGGGCACCATCAGCGAGGTCGAGACGGAACCAGACCCCAAGAAGCGGATCCACCTGCTCTTCGCCGAAGCCATCAAGTCGGCCACGGCCGACCCGCTCGAGGTCGCGCTGCTCGTCACCGCGACGCATCCCCAAGTAGCGTCGGCCCTGCGCCGGGTGACCGAGCGCAGGGTGGAGTACATCGCGCAGCTCTTCGCCGACCTCGGCTTCCCTGAACCGGAGGCCCGCCGCCGCGGACTGCTCGCGTACACCGTCTATCTGGGGCACGCCCAGCTCGGCCACGCCCTGCCCGCGATGCTGCCCCCGGAGGAGAGCGAGGAGTTCGGCGCGTATCTCAGCGAGGCACTCGAGGTGTTGATGATGCGCTACGCGGGCACGACGGACACGGCACCTCTCGATGGTCACAGAACGTCAGAAACTCCTTGATCATCAATCCGTGTCCGTCGCGCCCTCAACTTCCCCATGCTCACCCCCTATCACGCACCAACTCGTACGAGTTGGTGCGTGATAGGGGGTGAGGCGTGTTCGGCCTGCTCTCGGCCCTTTTCAGGTCATGACAGTGCGGTCGGAGACGAGGCCGGCGATGGCTCGGTAGGTGTCGGGCAGGCGATCGCGACGGTGGGTCCAGCGCATGAGTTGTTTCCAGCGTTTGTGATCGGCCAGGGCGTGCTCGACGGTGATGCGGTCGGATGAGTGGCTGTGCCGATCGCGTTCCCACTGTTCGACCCTGCCGGGCAGTGCTCCGGGGCGTGGCTTTCTGGGCGGGGTGAGTGCCTGGCCGGGATGGTCACGGCTCAGGCCCAGGTAGCCGTCGTCGAGCAGCACTTCCACCAGGTCGAAGTGCTGGAAGCAGCCGGTGATGCCCGCGGCGCGAACCGCGGTCGCATCGTGCATCCGCCCCGGCCGCAGGCCATCGGCCCACAGGGTGCGGCCCTGGTGGTCAGCGATAACGGTCGCCTTCATCGTGTTTTGCTTCTTCTTGCCCGACACGAATGCCCGCCTGCCGCCCCGGCCGGCGACCGGCCGTCGGACCCGCACCTCGGTGGCGTCCAGCCTCAGCTCGACACCCTCGGCCTGGGCGTAGGCGAACACGTCCTCCAGCGTTCGAAGCCGCAGACCTGGCCTGTCGGGAACAGCAAAACCCCGCTCCGCCAGTAACCGACGCATCTCACCGACGTCCCGGGTGACGGTCGAGCGATCGACACCGAACAGCACTGCCAGCACACTGTGCGGCAGATCGTGTCGCAGGTGAATCAGCGTGACTACCAGCCGGTCCACGAACACCAGCCGATAGCGGGCACCGGCACCCTGCGCACGTCTCCTCACACCGCCTCGCTGCTGGAAACGCCGCCCCTCCACCGCGGCTACCCACGGACGGGCCAACTCCTCGACCAACGACGCGAGATGAGCCATCGAGACGCCCGTGAACAACGGATGCGCCAACACCGCCCGATCGACCATGCCCCTCACCACACGAGCATGCCCACCCGCTATCACGCACCAACTCGTTAGACGTCGTTTGCTGAGAATCAGGAGCGCTTGGAGGAACTCGTCGAGCAGCAGCGGCTGCCGGCATGCGGCTGGTCCTGCGGCCCGCCGACGGGCGGTCGACGGCAGCGGCGGGGACGGCGGCCGACCGGGCCGGCGGCTACTGGTGGGACGGCGAATCCTGGCATACGTCCGCTCGCCAACGGACTGCGGACGGACCACCCGGTTTCCGACCTGCCTTTCGTCGACGACTCACACGGCGGTAAAGCAGATCGGTACAGCGATTTCGAGACAGGTTTTACAGCGGCGGTGAAGGCGGCCGCGTCCAGCCGGAGCGCGAAGCGCCCGTCAGCAGGGCCTGATGCGGGCGAGCCCGCACATTCGGACCGGCAGAGTGCTGACCTGCTGAATCGCGGCCTGAGTTCGGTGTGAGTCCCGCGACAAAGTGCCCGCTTTCCCTCACGTTCGCGGGATGTCCGCTCTGGAGAGCGACTCGGTGGCTGTCGCCTGACCGGGCATGGTCGGCTGTGGGCACGCTGTTCGCTACCATCCCTGCACATGACAATGCGGGGGTGGCGACTGGGGGTCGTGGCGGTGCTGGTGGCGCTTTGTGTCTCCGCTCCGGGACGGCCGGAGGCCATCCGTACGGCGTCGGACCTGGGCCCCCTGCCGGCCGACCGCTACGACTACTCGCCGCAGGACTATCAGCGATCGCAGCGGGCATCGGCGTTGCTGGTCCGGCAGTGCATGGCACAGCACGGCCACCCGGACTTCCCGCTCGACCCCCGCTACCCCAGCGATCCCATCGTCGCCACCGCCGTCGCCACCGACTACGGGGTCCTGGACCTCGCCGCCGCCCGCCGCTGGGGCTACGGCTGGAACCCGGCAACATCCCGGGCTCTGCGGCCGAAGGGCCGCCGGATGACCAACGCCGAGTATGCGGACTTCCCCTCCTGCAACGCGCAGGCGAGCCGGAGACTGATGCGCGGCATCGACGTCAAGCGGGACTGGCTCTACGCACGCACCCGGGCTATCGAGGTCGACAAGGCCGTCAAGCGCGACCCGCGCCTGCGGGCGGCGTGGGATGTGTGGTCCCGCTGTGTGGCAGCACAAGGATTCACCCGCTATCCCGACCCAGTAGCCGCGTACACCGACACCGCCTGGCAGCGGGGCAGTGACGGCAACACCCGGCACACGCCGCGGGAGCGGGCCACCGCCACCGCGGACGTCACCTGCAAACGCCGCCACCACACGGCCGAACTCTGGCACGCCGTCCGGGCACGGAAACAGACCGAGGACATCACCAGACACCGTGACCGCTACGCCGCAGGCCTGCAGGCGCTGCGGACGTACCGGGCCACCGTCACCGAGGTCCTGCGGAAGCTGGGCTAGCTACTTGCTCCTGAAAAAGCGTTTGGCCTGGTGGCCGCCCTGTTGCTCCGGGGTCGTTGCTGTGCCGAGTTGGGGCGCTTCCGTCCTCACCGGCCGATGACGGTCATCCGGTGGAGGTTGTAGGCGAAGATCCCAAGTCCGGCCCAGGTCTGTGCGCCCGCCAGGCGGCGCAATCGGGTGCGGCGGAAGCCGAAGCTGCGTTTGAGGTGGCTGATCCGGGCTTCGATGCCGAATCTCCAGTTCCGCATCCGCCGGAAAGGGCGGGTGTGCTCGTACTCGCGTCGTGCCTTTCCCGGTGTTCCGTTGCGTTGGAGGCCGATCCGCTGAACGCCGAGTTCGGCCGGCGCCCGATCGTTGGCAGCCGTGCCAAAGCCGCGGTCGGCGACGACGGTGCCGGGCGGTCGGCCAGTCAGCGCGGCCACTCGCTCGACCGACGGCACAAGCTGCGGTGCGTCGGGCGGGTTCCCGCGGTGGACTTGGTGGTCGACGACGAAGCTGCCTTCGTCCTCGGCGACCAGGGCGGTGTAGCCGAACTGGGTGGGGTGCTGGGGCTTGCCCTTGCGGATCGGCCGGGCGTCGGGGTCGGCTGACGACACCAGCCGGTCGGGGATCGTGCGGATCCCCGTCAGTCGCAAAGCGGTCTGCTCCAGCAGCCGGCGGGTGCCCGCCACGGTCTCGGCCAGTTCACCGACCAGGTGCGTCAGCCGTCCTGAGGGCTGTTTGTCCAACGCGCGACGGGCGTTGCGCTCCACCGCCTCCACGTCCCGCAATGCCGCGCGGGCAATGGTGGCGATCTCGCCGGTGAGCCGGTCGATCCCGCCCAGTGCCTGGCCGGTGCGCCTGCGCAGGGTGCGGGAGATTTCCTTCAGGCGGCGCCCTGTTGATCGGCTGCGATCACGGAAAACGCGTGCGCTTGGCAGCGCCGGCGGCCTTGATACGCCGCACCAGCCCGCCCAGCTTGCGCACGCCGTGCTCCAGCAGGTCGGCATCCGTGGGGTGGTCGATATCGGCTTCGATCACGGTGGTGTCGATGCGCAGCTTGCGGCACCGGACCAACTTGTCCTCGACCAGCTTGCCCAAGAGTGCGGTGTTGAGCTGTTCCACGGTCTGCGCGCCACCGCGGCGCATCAGCTTGATCAACGTGGTCGGGTGCGGCACTGGGGAGGTCAGGGGGATACGGCAGAACCGGCGCCAGCTCAGTGAGTCCGTTACCTCCCGGCACAGCGTCTCGTACCCGAGCTGGTAGCGGTGCTTGAGATACAGCAGTCGCAGCAGTGTCTCAACTGGCACCGAGGGTCGGCCCAGCCGCTCGGCGAACACCTCCCGCCACGGGGCGATGAACCGCTCGTCGTCCAAGTACGCATCGATCCAGGCCAGCTCGGCTGGCAACTGCCGCGCCTGCTCCGGCAGCACCTCCCACCAGGTGTCCTGCACCCCCGCGACACGCAACACCGCCATCACCCCCGGCTGCCACGACCCTCCTCCACTGTCGCGGCCACCCACCGCCCGCACGAGCTCTCCCTACAGCTCAACGCAGCGACAACCCCGACTTCTTCAGGAGCAAGTAGGCCGCGCTGCCGGAGATGTGCAACCGGCTCCGTCGACTTTCTGGCGTCGGCCCGGGTGATTCCTGACATCGAGTTCAGCGGGCCGGAGATTGAATGGGCATCCGGTTTTGACACCCTGATCAATGACCACTGGGCAGGTCAGGGGCGTAAGTATGGGTATCTGACCAAAGAACATTGGCGTGGTTTGCTCGTCCGCTAGGCGTTGCGTAGCTTGTGGGCCTTGTGCCGCGTTCACGGGGGAGGCGGGCTGGGGAGGCGAGTTGCCCATGGCGGGACGTCCGGAAAGCCCGTTGGACCCAAGCGCCGGGCCGGTTGCACGGTTCGCCGCCGAGTTACGCAAGCTGCGGGCGGAAGCGGGCAGTCCGACGTACCGGGTGATGGCCAAGCGTACGAATCAGGGGGCAAGCACGCTGTCCCAGGCAGCTGGCGGCGAGCGGTTGCCGACCCTCCCGGTTGTCCTCGCCTACGTCCAAGCCTGCGACGGCGATCTGGAGGAGTGGGAAGCACGGTGGCACGAGGCGGCTGCCGAGGAGGCGACCGAGCCGCGCACCTCGGACGAAGATGCCGAGCCTCCTTACCGGGGTCTGGCCCGTTTCGAACTCGACGACGCGGCCTTGTTTTTCGGCCGCGACCAGCTCATCGACGACCTGCTGTGCCTGACCCGCCGCCACCGAGTCGCCGTGGTCGTCGGCGCGTCCGGCAGCGGCAAATCCTCCCTGCTGCGCGCCGGCCTCATCCCCCGCCTGCGCACCACCGACGACCCGCACATGCGCCCGGCAGCGCTGATCGTCCTCACCCCCGGCGCTCACCCCCTGCGCGAGTACGGCCAACGCATCACTCCGAAAGATGACAGGGAGGGGGACACGTGGGTCGTGGTGGACCAGATGGAGGAGCTCTACACCCTCTGCGCTGCCCCGGCAGAACGCGCCGAATTCATCGACCGTCTCCTTACAGCCAGGTCCCCCGGCAGCCGGCTACGGGTGCTGATCGCAGTACGGGCGGACTTCTTCGGGCATCTGGCCAGGCACCGGCCCCTCGCCGACGCACTGCGCGACGCCACCCTCCTGGTGGCGCCCATGGACCGCAGCGAACTCCGCGAGGCCATCGTGAAGCCCGCCCAAGCAGTAGGGCACATCGTCGAGCGCACGCTGACTGCCCGCATCATCGACGAGGTCGACGGCGAACCCGGCGCTCTGCCGCTGATGTCGCACGCCTTGCGGGAGACCTGGCACCGCCGTAAAGGCCGCGCCCTCACCATGACCGCCTACGAAGCCGCTGGCGGGGTGCACGGCGCCATCGTCCAAACTGCCGAAGACCTCTACAGGGACCTCACCCCCGACCAGGCCGCCAGCGCCCGCCGGATCCTGCTGCGCCTGATCACTCCAGGGCAGGGCGCGCAGGACACCCGGCGGCCGGTACCCCGAGAAGAGTTGGAAACAGAGAGCTTCCCGGCCACCGCCGAGGCGCTGGAACGGCTGGTAAAGACACGGCTGGTCATTCTCGACGGCAGCACGGTGCACCTCGCACACGAAGCCCTCATCGCCGTCTGGCCCCGGCTGAAGGAATGGATCGACGAGGACCGCGAACGCCTGCGCCTTCACCGCCAACTCACCGAAGCCGCCCAGACCTGGGCAAACCTCGACCGCGATCCCGGCGCGCTGTACCGCGGCACCCGACTGGCCACCGCCGAGGAAATTTTCACCGCAACCGTCGCCCACAACGGTCTCACGGCGGTGGAGGAGGACTTCCTTGCCGCCAGTTCCACGGCCCGTCGCCGCGAGGAGCAAGCGGCCGCCCGCACTACTCGGCGGCTGCGTCGGTTCACGGCCGCGCTGTCGATTTTGCTTGTCCTGGCCGTGTCCGCCGGGCTGATCGCATGGCAGCAATACCGGGCCAGCGAGCAGCGGAGTCACCAGGCGATCATCGCCCAGCACATTGCGCTGTCCCGGCAACTAGCCGCGCAGTCGACCAGCCTCCGCTCATCCAATCCTGATCTTGCCGCTCTGCTGGCGGTCCAGGCATACCGGACCAGTCCCACCAGGGAAGCTACATCCAGCCTGTTCGCCGCCGAAGCTCTCCCCCTTCAACGCCGGCTCACGGGACCTACCGGCTCTGTGACGTCAGCGGCGTTCAGCCCGGACGGCCGCACTGTGGCCGCCGGTAGCGATGACGCGACCGTGCGATTGTGGGACGTGGCGACCGGCCAACTCCGCACCACAGTCACGGGGCACACCACCACCGTGACGTCGGTGGCGTTCAGCCCCGACGGCCGCACCCTGGCCACCGGCAGTGACGACAAGACGGTGAGGCTGTGGGACGTGGCCAAAGGCAGGCCCCGCGCCTCCCTCGCCGCTACCGACTGCGTGACGTCAGTAGCGTTCAGCCCCAACGGCCGCACCCTCGCCAGCAGCGAGGCAACTGCAGGGGACGACGATGGAAGGATCCAGCTATGGGATGTGGAGACAGGAAAGCTCCGTAACACCCTCAGGCTCGGCATCGGCGTGTCGTCGGTGGCGTTCAGTCCCGACGGCCGCACCCTGGCCAGCGCCGCCTATGACTCAACGGTGCTGCTGTGGGACGTAGCGGCCGGAAGACGCCGCAACCTCCTCACGGACAGATCGGCTGGACCTATCGCCTTCAGTCCGGACGGCCGCACCCTCGCCGTCGAGTCGGACGAGGGGGGTATCCGGTTGTGGGACGTAACAACTGGCAAACTCCGCATCACCTTCAGGGATGGGGCGGATGCCGACGCGGCCGAGTCAATGGCAGCGGCCGAGTCAATGGCATTCAGTCCGGATGGCCGCGCCCTGGCCACCGGAGGCGGTGACTCGAAAGTTCGGGTGTGGGATGCGGCAACCGGCGAACTCCGCACCACTCTCACGGGGCACACCGACACCGTGACGTCGGTCGCGTTCAGCCCCGACGGCCGCACCCTCGCCAGCGCCAGCGCCGACAAGACAGTACGGCTATGGAATCTGACGACTGACAGACGGCTGCGCACCACCCTGCCCGGAACTGCCGAGGTGGAGTCCGTGGCATTCAGCCCGCGGGGCCGCACCTTGGCGAGCGGCAGCGACGACGGGAAAGTACGGCTGTGGGATGTGGCCACCGGGAGGCTTCGCACCACCCTCACCACGCACACCGATGCCGTGTCGTCGGTGGCATTCAGCCCCAACGGCCGCACGCTGGCCAGCGGTGGAACGGACGGCAAGATCCGGTTGTGGGATATGGCGACCGGCAAACCCCGCACCACCTTGCCCGGAGAGGCCGACGTGAGGTCGGTGGCGTTCAGTCCGGATGGCCACACTGTTGCCAGCGGCGGTGATGACCAGGCAGTGCGGCTGTGGGATGCGACGACAGGCGGACTCCGGGCCACGCTGGTAGGGCATGCCGCGACCGTGACGTCGGTGGCCTTCAGTCCGGACGGCCATACTGTGGCGAGCAGCGGCGACTCAGTGATCTTGTGGGACGTAGCAACCGGCAGACAACGCGCCACCCTCACGGACACGGATTGGGACGGGACGGTGGCGTTCAGTCCGGACGGCCGCACGCTGGCCAGCGGTGGAACGAACGGCAAAATCTGGTTGTGGGACGTGGCAACCGCCAAGCCCCGCACCACCCTGATCGGGTATACCAACTATGTGACGTGGGTGGCGTTCAGCCCCAACGGCCGCACGCTGGCCAGCGATGGAACGAACGGCAAGATCTGGTTGTGGGACGTGGCAACCGCCAAGCCCCGCACCACCCTCCCTGGGCATACCGACACCGTAACGTCGGTTGT
Source organism: Streptomyces sp. NPDC046931 (assembly GCF_040644655.1). Taxonomy (NCBI): domain Bacteria; kingdom Bacillati; phylum Actinomycetota; class Actinomycetes; order Kitasatosporales; family Streptomycetaceae; genus Streptomyces; species Streptomyces sp. NPDC046931. The sequence continues at coordinate 15,710 of NZ_JBEYWX010000034.1, read as the reverse complement.
GTTCAGCCCCGATGGCCGCACCCTGGCCAGTAGCGGCGGCGACAAAACAGTCCGGCTGTGGAACGTCGCACTTCCAAACCCGGCCTCGACGATCAGGAAGATTTGCCGAGCCGTCCATAGATCCTTCACCCGAAGTGAACGGTCGCTCTACCTTGCAGGCCAACCCTCCGTACCACCGTGCCGATCATGAGCGCCAAGAGACCTCATGCTGACCCCAGAGCCGGGGGACCTCACCCTCCTGATCGCCGACACGGGCAGCGATAGGCGGTGCTCAGCGCGATGCCCCAGGCGGATGGCCTGGGGCATCGGCGTTCAGGGCGCAGGCGGGCCGCCCCTGCGGCGGTGGACGAGCCGATGCAGCATGCGCCGCAGTTCTGCCCAGACGGTCGCCGTTCGTATCCGAACATGGCCTGCTCCCATCGCTGCGGGCGGGTTCATCGCCCTCACGCGCGCCGACCCGTCAGCGGGGGCAGGAGACTGTCCCCCGGCCAGAAGGGCTGCTCGGTCGCAATGCGGGTGAGGAACATGCCGACTTCGTCCAGGACCGCGGCGCGCTCCGAAGAGCCGTAGACAACGAAGTCGTCGGCCGCGGCGTCATAGGCGCGGACGTGGCTGTGCGGGCCTTTGCAGACGAGGGCGCGCGCGATCTCGGGCAGGCCGAGGCTGAGGGCATCGCAGTCCCCGTCGCGGACCAGCTGCAGTAGGTCGGTGGTGACGCTCTCCCAGTCGCCGACGGTCGGCCAGTCAGCGCCGCCGTTCAGTTCGTGGGTGAGGGTGGCCAGCGGGATGATCTCGCCCGGCTGCCTTCCCTGGGTGAGGAGGTTATGGATGTGGGCGCCATCGGGCTGGCGTACCTGCGGGTGGAGCAGCGAGTTGGCGGCTACCACCGTGGTGTTGATCTCCTGGGTTCCGGGGCCGGGGTAGATTATGGTGTCGGTGAGGTCGAAGAACGCGTCGATCACTGTGGTTCGCCGTTCGTAGCAGCGGGCCAGGCGATGGAAGGCGTTTTGCCAGGCGTGGGTTCGCTCGACCTGCCAGCGTCCGGTGGCCTGGACGGGAGCTTTCTCGCCCTTGTGGGCGATCTGTCCTTGCAGGCCACGTGCGTCGAGCAGAGCGCGGGTGATGTCCGAGTCGTATCCGGCATCCAGGTGCACGGTGATGCCAGTCGGGAGCGGGCCGAGTTCGTAGAGTCGGTCGAGGGTCGGTGCCAGTAGTGGGGAGTCGTGATGGTTCGCTCCGGCCAGGACTCGACCGCGGGGGATTCCGTAACCGTCGGTCATGCCGGAGCGTTTCAGGCCCTGTTTGCCACGGTCCACTGGGGAACGGCCGGCGGCTTCGCCGCCTCCGGGGGCTTTGGTGATCGCGCCGTCGATGGCGATCCTGTCCAGTTCCAGGCCGACGATGCGGTCGTAGGCGTCCAGTGCGATCCGCTTGAGCTTGCTGAAGATTCCGAGGTGGATCCATTCGTCGCGGCGGTTGCGGATCGTGCTGGCTGAGCAGGTGCTGTCGGCTATCGCCTCGTAGGAGCAGCCGAACCGCAGGACTTGCAGCAACTTGTCGAAGACGATCCGGTCGCTGATCCGCCTGCGATGGCAGCCCAGCGGATGGTTCGGGTGGTAGCACGGCCGCTCGGGCAGCAGCACGGTGAACTGGTTCCACAGCGGTTCGGTCAGCCATCGTGGCAAAGCGGGCACAGTTGTCCCTCGGCGATCTGATGGTTGGTGTGGGGTGAACTGGGGTGTTCACGAGTGGGGCTGACGTGTGGCGACAAGAGACTCTGAAGAGAGTTCCCCATGTGGGTAGGGATCCTTCCCCGAGGACATGGATCGGTTCCCGTTCTCAGTCGTGGCGGTGATACGCCTTGTTGGCGATGCGCCAGCTGCCGTCGGCGAGGACCAGCAGGAAGATGTCGGTGAACGTGTCTGCCCCGTGCGAGAGCGTCATGGTGGCGGTCGCGACGGTCGCGTGGACATCGATGGCGTCGATGCGGCGGGTGCGGGTCGGTTCGTCCGGGGCCGGCTGGCCCTGGAAGAGGGTGCAGTACTCATCCAGGCGCCAGGAGACGAATGCGCCGTCTCGGATCCCTTCGATGTGGCCGGTGGGAAGGAACGCGTCGCGGAAGTGGGAGGGGTCGCCGGTGGCGTGTCCGCGGATGTAGGCGCGAAGCGGTTCGAGTACGGCGTCCTCCACGGCGGGGACCGTGGCGGCAACAGCGATATCGGCCTCAAGGGCAGTAGGGGTGTCGGCCAGGCCAGCCGCGCTGCGCAAGGGGGTATCCGACGCGGTGGCCAGCAGAGCCATGTCCTTGGCCAGCGCACCGATCGTGAATTCGGCCGTGGCAGCGGTTGGCTCACCGAGGAGGAAGGGTCGCTTGCGGGCCACGAGCCCGCCGAGCTGGCCGAGTTCGAGGACGTCCAGCGTTTGGGTACGGGGCAGGCCGAGGGCGTCGGCTTGCCGCAGTGAGTCGCGCAGCGCGAGGACGGCCCCGGCGAGGCTGTTGTTGGCGATCAGTTTGAGCGCGGCGGCGGTGGAGGCGTCGTCCACGTGCCGGACGGTGCCCAGCGTTTCCAGAACCGGTCGAACTCGGTCAAGTGCCTCCTGGTCGGCGGCGGCGATGATCTGCAGGGCGCCGGCGGCAGCAGCCGGCACCGAGCCGAGAAGAGGCGCGTGGACGTAGGACGGGCCAAGTTGCCGGGCCAGCCTCGTTGCTTCGGCGGGGGCGATGGTGCTGGTGTTGAGCACGATCGTGTCCGTTCGCAGCGAGTCACGGACATCGTCGAGGACCTTCTGGCAGGCCGGGCCGTCGAACAGTGCCAGGAGGACAAGGTCCGCCTGGGCCACAGCCTCGTTCGGGTCGCCGGTCATCTTCACAGTGCCTGACGCGCGCCCTGAGCGTGTCCAGCCGACGACGTCCCAGCCCTGGGCAGCCAGTCGTGTCGCGATCGCGCCACCCATGCGCCCCAGACCGAGGACGGCAGTCGTGTGTGGTGTGGTCATGCGCGCCACATTGGTGCACCTCGATAGATGCGACAAGCGCAGATTTCGCAAGCCCGCCCTGCGGAGTCCGCATACCGACTGCCATACTGCCGTCGTGGACTTGACTGTGTGGCGGGCTTTCGTGACCGTGTGCCGGGTCGGATCGCTGTCAGCGGCGGCAGCCGAGCTGAATCACACGCAATCGGCCGTCTCCCGGCAGATCGCCGGGCTGGAGCGGCAGCTCGGCGTGCCTCTGGTGGAGCGCCATGCGCGTGGTGTGCGTCCGACGCCGGCCGGTGAGGTATTCCGGCGCCATGCCCTCGCCACGCTCAACGAGGCCGACCGCACCGTTCGCGCGGTACGAGATGTTTGCAACGGGGTGTGTGATCGGCCCCTGGCCATCGGAGCGACGCCGTCTCTCGCCGCGGGGATCGTTCCTGAGGCTCTCCGGGGCCTGCTGAGGCAGGCCGGACCGGTTCGGTGGAGCCTGCTCCCCGGCCTGAGCGCACAGTTGCACGGCCGCGTGATCGCGGGCGATCTCGACATCGCCGTCGTCACAGACGCTCCGCCGGGGCTGGCCGCCGACCCGCGGGTCGACCGGCGGTTCCTCGGGCTGGACGAGATGGTCGTCGTACTGCCCGCCGGCCATTCGCTGGCCGGGTGCGGACCGGTGCGCATCCAGGCGCTGGCCGACGAGACCTGGGTCGAGGACAACGACGGCTCTGCGGCGCTCCTGCGCCAGCACGCCGCCCGTGCGGGAGTCAGCGCCCGCATCGACCTCACCGCGGCCGATCTGCCCGGCAAGCTGGCCCTGGTCGCTACCGGTCATGCCATCGCGCTGATACCCGGGGTGATGACGTGCGCGCTGCGGGCCGACGTCACCACCACGCCCCTCGTCGGGCCCCCCACACGTGGGATTTACGCGATCACGCCACGCCGCGACCCCCACCCCTGCGCAGTACCTCTGCTGGACCAGCTCACCACAGCTTTCGCTTCGGTCCATCCGGCCCAAGTTGATTACCAGCCGACCGAATCGAACGCCCATGACGCTGCGCCCGGCACTTCACGACGGCACCAGTGAAACGCCCCACGACAGACCCGAACCCGGTAGCAGGGGCCGGAGCCACGAGCCTATTTGCGCGGTCTCTAAGGGCTTCCGCGTCGAGGCCCGCCTCCCCTCAGGGAAGCGGGCCCTCGTCGCCCTTCAGGCAGCAGGCGTCAGGTGCAGGTCCGGTAGTTGTAGCCGGCCTTCCGCCAGACTACGAAATCCCAGAACTGGTAGTTGCCGTCCGCATCGCGCTTCACCGACAGCCAGTTGACCTTGCCCTTGTAAATGAAGTCCACGGTCTGGCCAGCGGAGTAACTGCCACTGCTGTAAACCAGGCGGACCTCTGCCCGGCCGAACGTCGCTTTGCCGACCACCCCGTCGACCGTCAGTCTCTCGCCTGACTGCCAGGCCCTGGTCGCGTTGTAGGTCTTGTCCCCAAAGATCCCGTCGATGTCCGAGGTGGAGGCGAGCTTGCCGTCTGCCCACAGGATGGCCTGCCACATGCAGGTGGCATTGGAAGAGGCATGCGTGTTGACGGACAAGACGCCTTCGTTACTCCAGTCGCCCACCCAGCCGCCGGATCCGTAGACGTAGTCGAGGCCGCTGTAGGTTCCGCTCGCCGCGGCTGGGCTGGTGCTCACGGCGAGGACGGCGGCGGTCAGCGCCCCCACCGTGCACGCGCCCCACTTGATGCGCTTAGTGTGCCAACTCATAAAGACTCCCGGACTCGGGCCCCCCTTGGAGCCAGATCGCGCCATTAGACAGCCTCCGACAGCTGATCCATACGGAAGCTTAGGCCATCGACACGGCATGTTCGCGCCAAATTCGGCAGCTGTGACGTGCTCGGGTCGACCGGCGCGGGCGCCGTTCCCGCCGCCCTCGTGTTCACCGGCACGTACGCAGCCGTCGCCGGCTACGTCATGCGTGTCCTGGTGTCGACGACGGCGAGCTGCTTCTCTCCGAGGTCGACGGAAACCACCATCGCCCCCGCACTGAACAGTGGCCAGCTGCTGATATCGGACCGGTACGTGGCATCGACCCTCGCCCTCCAGCGGCTCGACGGCGTACCGATGGACTTCCTGCTCCTGCTCAACGACTACGCGCCGCAGCCCGACTTGGCGGTGATCCTGACCGCCTCCCCCGGCACGATCGCAGACCGCATCGCTCAGGCCGGCATCACCCACCGCTTCCGGTCCGACCCCACAGCGCCCACCCGGGAAGTCGAGCTGTATCGCGACGCCGCGAACACCGTCGAAGACCTCGGATCCAAGGTACTCATGATCGACAGCACAGAGATACCCCATCGGAGGTCGCGAGCCGAATCGCCGACGCGCTCCCCGCCCTCCCACTACCGTCAGATGCTTCAGCCACCACCCCGACCCCCCAGGAATCATGAACGGACAGCCGGCACAGCCCATCATCGACACCCACGTCCTTCTCCGCGACGGCGACAAGATCCTCCTCTCACAGAGAGGGGCCCCTACGGCTACCGCCGCTGGCACCTGCCCTCCGGCAAGCTCGACCAGGGCGAACCCCCCACCGTCGGGGCAGCCCGCGAACTGTTCGAGGAGACCGACGTCAAGGTCGACCCCGATCACCTGGAGCTCCGGCACGTCGTACACCACCGGCAGGAACACAGCTGCGAGCGCATCGGGTTCTTCTTCGTGGCCTCCCAGTGGGAGGGAACACCCGTCAACAAAGAGCCCGAGAAGTGCCTCGCACTCCAGTGGTTCCCCGACCACGACCTTCCCGAAGACATCATCGAATACCCCAGCGCCGGCCTGTACGGCTGTCTCAGCCAGTCCAGCGCCCTGACGCTGCACGGCTGGCAGTAGTTGCACGACGACGGCCGGTCTGGCCAGGAAAAAGCCCTGACCAGACCGGCTTTGCATGCCCTCACCCACCTCTTCGTCCTGGACATCGCCACGCTGGCCGGCCTCGGTCTGGAGTGGGCGGCAGCGAGAGAAGAGGCGTGATGGCTGAGTCGGGCCGGGGTTGACCACGGCTCGTTGTCAGCCCCGGCTTCTAAGCTGCTCTCGGCGTTGAACCGATGTGGTGGAGGACCTCGTGGCTTCGCCGAAGCACAGGGCGCCGACCCTCAGCACCGCTCCGCCTGACCCAGCCTTCCTCGCCTGGCACCACGACCCCGCCGTGTTCCGGAAGCCGTGCAGCAGCTGTTCGAGGCGTGGGACGAAGAGATCACGACCGCCTGCGGCTGGTCCCGTGTCCGCCCGCCCGCAGCCCTCAACACCCCCTGCTCCCGCCTGCCCGGCACCGGAACGGTAAGACGCCCTCAGCGCGACGCGAAGATCACACGCAGCGTAGGGAGGGGCTCCTCACCGACCACGGTCGGCGAAGAGCCCGAGAGGCTGTCTCCCCAACCCCTCTCCTGCCGAGCCGCCCTCACATCCTGGCTCACACTCGCTCTGTACAACCACGTCCACGTGGATCGGGGCCACCTCCGGGCGGCCCCGTGTGGTCATCGCCTCCAGGAGCCCTGGGGGTCGCGTTCGGGCATGCGGCTGGGGTGGGCGAGTCGGCCGGGGGGCCGGACCACTGACGGGGCCCGCGACGGTCGGGTGCGGGGCCGGCGGCCCCGGGGGACGGGTGGGGCGAGGGTGCGGCGCGCCACGGCCCCGTGCCGCGTCTGCCGGGCGCAAAAAAAGGGGGGAGCCGCCCCGGGGACGTGCACCACGGCGTCGACCGACGACGGGGCGGGAGGCGGAGCCACCACGGGACGCATGCCAAGGCCGACGTCCACACTCCAAGGCTCGAGCCGAACCGCCGAGCGGCAGCCGGTCGACGGCGGCGAAGGCCAGCCGCAGAGATCCGACTACCGTGCGCCCCTCGCTGTCATGATGGCCCGATGGACAACCGGGACAGGACCGAACCTCCGCGGGTGGCCGATGAGCACGCCACACTGACCGGCTTCCTGCAGCGCCAGCGTGACACGCTGGCCATGGCATGTGCGGGGCTCACAGCCGAGCAGCTCAGGGAAAAGGCCGTGCGGCCTTCGGGCTTGTCGCTGCTCGGCCTCGTCCGGCACATGGCTGACGTCGAGCGGACCTGGTTCCGGAACGTGTTGAACGGCGAGCACAGCGATGTGCACTGGCCCCGAAGCGACGGCGGCGCTTTCGCCGTCGACACCGCAGACCCGTTAGAGGCGTTCGCGATCTGGCACGAGGAGTGCGCCCGATCCCGCGACATCGTGGATGCCGCCCAGTCCCCCGACGTCACCGGGCGGTACGGAGACGACGTCTTCTCTCTCCGCTACATCCTCACCCACATGATCGAGGAGTACGCGCGGCACAACGGCCACGCCGACCTCCTCCGCGAGCGCATCGACAAAATCGCCGAACAGTAGTGGACGACCGGGGCCGGTGCAGGGCTTCGGTCTCGTCCTGGCCCGGCTTCGTGTACGCCTCGATGTGGGGCGCGGCATGGGGGCCACGGCGCGGCGGCCGCCGCCTTGCACGGGCGCCGTGCGACAGCCGACTCCCACACGGGGCCGGCCGTTGGCCGGCTGGGCACGCCGCCTGTCGGGGGCTCCGGAGCGAGCGAGGGCCGGACCCCTGAGGGCGTCAGTCCTCGCCCGGCTGCATGATCGTCATGACCGGCTCGGCGTTGTCGCCGGACCCGATCTGGGCGGCAAGCCGGACTCGGCGGGGCTGACGGGCGCGGCCGCCTCGCGGAATCCGGTACAACTCGACCGTAACGCTGCTGCCCCCGCCCTGGCTGCGCCGGATGGCCGAGCGGGTCATGGTCAGGACGTCCCACAGACGGCCCGTCTCGTCCTGCGGGGTCAGGCGGCGGCTGTCCTCGTCGCCCCACAACACACAGTCCGCCCAGGCGGCGGACAGCCAAGGCGACTGGGACCCGGAAGCCCGCCTGCCCGGGCCAGCTCGGCCGGGGCGGCCACCAGGACCCCGTCGGCGAGGGCCTGGGCGCGCGCGTAGGCGTGGATGACGTCGGCTTCGCCGCCGAACAGCTCCGTGACGGTTCCTCACAGGAGCGGTCCTGGTGGCGGCGCCGGTCCCGGCGTCGGTGGGGCGTCGGCGCTGACGGGCTGAGGGCGCTCAGGTTACAGGGCCCCGGCTCGCCTCAGTTCGCCGAGGCGGTCGTCGACCTCTATGACCTCGTCGCGGGAGAGGGTCGGGGCGATCCACTGGCGGGCGGTGCCGTGGGCGATGAACTCCTCCGGGAGCCCGATCCCGTAATACTCCACGTAGTCGGCCGCGTCGAGCCGCCAGAAAAAGCGGCCGTCACTCATGATGGCGGTGCCGCCAGAGCGGGAGAACTTGTTGCCCAGGATGTCCTCCGAGAATCCCATCAGGACGATGATGGGAGTGCCGGAGCGAAGATATTCGGCGATCTTTCCCCGCTCCCCCTCGAGAATCGCACCCACCCGCCGCCGAAGTTCCTCGGCGTTTTCCGCGAAGGCGGACTGGCTTGCGATCCTGCCGAATATTCCGAGGGGAACGACGTTCGTCATGCGAGTTTTTCCAGACAGTAGGCGTGACCACCGTGGCGGGGGGACCAAAGATCCGTCTCCCCGCCCAAGGGGTGGGGCCACCGGGGACCGGTCCCCCGATCATTCGTTACGCGGTCGCCTTCGAGCGGGCGTAGGTCTCGTCGGGCTTCGGGGACTCCACAGCCGGTTACAGCCGAAGATCCCCAAATCGTCCTCCTCGGAGTAGTAGTACAGGCCGAACTCACCCGGCTCCGATCCGGACTGTCTCGCCGCGAAGGTGACGGAGACCCACTTGCTGCTTTCGGCAGGCACGGTGTCCACGCCCCAGGGGAAACGGGCGCTCCGGCTTGGTGTCGGACTGCTCCATCAGGGTGCCCCAGCTGGAGCTGGGCGCCCGCGGTGATGGTGCCCTTTCCGCCCTTGTCGAAGGTGATCGGGTCTCCTGCAGGATTGCTTCAGGAGCCGATGATCTGGCCTTCGGTCGGGATGGGGAGGTCTTCTTCCTTGTCGCAGGCGGACACGCCGGTCACGAGGCGGAGAGGGCGGCGGCGACGAAGGTGCGCCCGCACGGGCCCTCCCGGGGGGCCTCGGCCGAGGAAGGGTTCCGCAGGACGCTGGTCTTCCACCACGTCGTCAAGGAAGCCGAGGCGTTCGCGGCTGGCCTCCCCCACGTCGCCGGCCGGTTGTACGGGACCGATCCTGGGCTGTACCCGCGCGCGGTGTGGGCGGACTGGCTGTGCGGCGAGCACAAGCCGCTCCATCGGCGCCGGGTCCTGGACGAGTTCTCCCGGGGGGTCGCTGCTGACGGCACGGTCGTGGAGAAGACGTTCCTCGGGTCCGTCCGGGTGCTCGGCGAAGGCATCGATACATCCCACTGTGATTCCGTGTACTTCGCGGACGTTCGCGGCTCCATGCCCGACCTCGTCCAAGCCGTCGGGCGGGCGGTGCGGGTGCAGCCCGGCGACGGCAAGGTCGCCTCGCTCGTGGTGCCGGTCCTGCTCGGGCCCGGCGAGACGGTCGACAACATGCTCACCTCGCGGGCCTACGGCGGCCTGGCCAAGCTGCTGGAAGCGCTCAGGGCACACGACGCCCGCGTCGTGGAAGCTCTGGCCCAGCCCCAGGCCCCAAGCCGTGTCAGGGGCGTACAGACCCGCAACGGGGACCAGGAGGGCCAAGACGAGAGGCCGGCCAGCGACCGAAGCGACCGACTCTCGGGACCGGCCCGGGAACTGCTGAAATTCAGCACGCCCCGGGACCCGGCACATCTGGCGGCATTCATCAACCTCCGCGTCCTCAACCCCGAACACGCCCACTGGCGACGCGGCATCGAAGCCGCCACCATCTACAACCGGCTCCACACATGGTCACCACAGCCACACGCCAAGGGCGACGACAGCAATGCCGATCGTGATGATCACCGGCCCGATCGTGTAACCGGCCCACTTCCTTCGGCCTACGAGGTCCCGCATACCGATGGACATGGCCCCACCGACAAGGACGATCACGAACCCCGCGAGCAGGACGAGCGCCGCAAAGAAGGAGACCCAGCCGGGGCCGTAGTTCGGGTTGTTGTGCGCGACCCCCGCCAGGATCATGTCGCCGGGCCCGTCGTGCACTGTCACAACAGCCCGAAGCTCCAGCCGGCGATTGCAAGACCGATCACGAGGATCACCGGCCCGAGAACGTAGTTGCCCAACTTCTTCTGATCGCTGACGCTCCAGAGAGCGACGGTCAGGGCGGCGCCGATGACGACGATCAGGCACCCGCCAACCCCGAGGAGCGCCCAGAAGAAGCCGGCCCAGGTGGCGGGGTGGTCCGGGTTAGGGTTCGAAACGGCCGCAAGCCTCACGTCGCCGATCATGCTCACTCGTCCTTCGCCAGATCCTGGACATCCGCCTCGATGCCGGAGCCGGCAGCGTAGACGCCCGTGTTCAAGGTGGTTCCCACAGTGTTCTTGAACGCGCTGTCGGCCAGCTCGCCCCGGTCACTGAGGTTCTTGCCGCCGAGACTCCCGTGCTGCTCCAAGGCGTGGTTGACGCCGTGGTTCTGGGCGTTCCCGAAGGCACCGGTTGCGGCGTTCGTGAGGGCGTTCTGGCCCATCGTCGAGGCATCCCGGTCGTTGGCGATGTCAGTCGTGAGTCCACCGGCCACGTTGCCCGCGGCGCCGTTGACGGTGGTGCCCAGCAGGCCGTCTCCCCTCAGGATGTTGCCGGCCACCCCGGTCAGTCCGGCTGCGTCCGCAAGCGCCGCGCCGCCCCCAGTGAACACGGCTGTTCCGCCGGCGGCCCAAGCGCCGCTGGCGAGGTCGTCTCCGACGGTCACGGGCTGGCCGTTAACGGCCTGGTTGAGCATCGTGCTGCCCGAGTCCGCCACGAAATTCGTGACGAAGCTCTCGGCACCCTTCTTGAGGAACTTCGCGGCGAACTCGGCCACCTTCGCCAGCTTCACCGCCCCTTCCTCGCTGAGCTTGCCGAACCGCTCCAGCAGCGCCGCCACCTTCTCAGCCGCCGACGTGAACAGCTTCACCAGGTCGACGATCTTGGCCACCCGCGTGGCCACGGCCGTGTTCGCGACGAGGTCGGAGAGGAAGCCGGTGAAGAAGGAGAGCGCCACGCCGGCGATCTCCATCTCGGCGATCTCGACACAGATGTCGATGATCTCCTCGTTGATCTTGTCGATCTCGTCGGCGTACGCCCGCAGCCCGTCGGCCACCTGGTGGAAGTTGTGCGCGACGTCGTCGATGACGCGCTTCTGCTCCGCCCAGTGCTTCTCGAAGGCATCGCGGGCCCCACCGTGCCAGCCCTGCTTGTCGACGCCCTGGACAGCGACGTCGAGGGCGTGCACGACCTCGGTCAGCTCGTCGCCCATGGTGTCCCAGGCACGGGCGATCGAGCAGAGCGTGGCGCCGTCACCACCAGGAAGCTCCACCCCGCACGCCTGGAGGATCTCCAGCACCTTGCCGTCGATCCAGCCGTTGATGCTCACGCCGGGCCTCCCGACGGCTGGGTCGCGGCACGGAGGTGGTCCATGGCGGTCCGGTCCGAGTCCTTGTAATTGGCGGCGTTGAGACGCAGCCGGTCGCCGTCACTGGTGAGCACGCCGGGCAGGTGCCCGAGTGCCTTGACGGTGCTGTCCAGCAGCGTCTGGTACTTCTGCGCCGCACCGTCGCAGGCGCCGAGCAGGCCGAAGGCTTCTCCGACCTCGGACGCGGTCGCCGCGAAGTCGTCGACCGGGTTCGCCAGGCCCTTCGCTTCCCTGTCGAACTTCCCAGCAAGGTCAATCAGAGTGTCGGGGTCGACACCGAACTGGCTCATCCTGCTTCCCCCGTCGTCGAGTACGTGGACAGACCAGCAGTACTGGAGGGAGCGATCCGCCGGGAAGGGTGGTTTGCGGGATCAAGACCCGATGATGTCGCACCCTTTGACCAGAGGAACCACTGTCTTGAAGTCGCTGCTGTCATGCACCGGAAATCATGGGAATTGGTTGGCGACTTCTTTGCGTGGTGCACTGAGGCCCTGCCGCTGTGGAGATCGTTCTCTCCGGGGAGACGCGTCCAACTCGTGGGCAGGGCGGGGCTCTCGGTCGGCCGAAGTCCGAGCCGGTTCTGACCGAAGGCGAGCGGACCGCGTTGGTTCCGCTGGGCGAGGCGGGGGAAGACCGCCCGCTACCTCGCGCTGCGGGCGAAGTCCCGCCCACCGGACTGACGGTGTTCGCCTTCACTGCCGACCCGCAGTTGGGCACCATCGACACTCCCAACGGCAAGGTCACCTTCCTGCAGGCCGTCGGCGTCACCGCGGAGGAGAAGGGTGCCATGACGGACAGCAGCACCGCGCAGGTCCTGCAGGCGCTCGCGGCCGGCAATCCACTGCTGGTGACCGATCCGGCGCGAACGTCTGAGCCGATCGTCACCGTTGGGAGCTGTCGACGTGCCGCAGGCGGGGCAGGAGGCCTCCGCAGCGATAACTGTCGACGTCCGCCCCGGAATCGCCGCGAATCTCTGACGACGGTACGGACAGCGTCCTGTACGGCGATGACCTGCAGCCAGTAGGCCGTGCCGAGGAGGCCGTGCCCGACCCGCTCCAGGTGGTGCGAAAGCGTCCCGAGCCGAGCTTCCCGACACATCGGCGCAGACGGAACCGTAAGGTTCCGCGCATGGTGACTGCGACCGTCCGTGAGTGGCGCGACGAGGAAGGGTGGGGGATTCTCGACTCCCCCGAGACACCCGGTGGTTGTTGGGGCCACTACTCCCACATCGAGATGGAAGGGTTCCGCAGGCTGTCGCCGGGACAACAGGTGGACCTCCAGTGGGAAGCCCCCGGCTTCAAGCAGGATGGGTACGACTACCGGGCGGTGAGCATCGTGCCTCGGTCGGCCTGACATCCACACCTGACAGTCGGGGCGCCGCAGGATCCTTCTCCGAGATCACCGTTCAAGTCTGCTCCCCCTGCGAGCCCTTCGCCGCAAGACCCGCAGGCTGGCGCCGCGCCCGGAGGCTCGCGGACCGGATCACTGGCGCCAAAGCAGCTCCGTAACGACTTCCCCCACGATTGAGATCGGGGTGCGCTGCTGGTGTTCCGGCTGGTGGGTGATTCAACAGACCGCTGTGCGGACAAGTACGAGTTCGGTGCTCGGTTTGTGGCAGGTGGCCCGCCGGGCGGCGCGGTCGGAGACCAGGCCGGCGATGGCCTGGTGGATCTCCCCGTAGTCCTCGCGTCGTCCTGCGTACCGTTGCAGAGGGCGCCATTGGCGCATCTCGGCGTTGGCATGCTCCACGCAGATTCGGCGCGAGGACTGGCGGCGGCGCATTTCGCGCCATCCGTATCGGTCGGTCAGCGGCGCATCGTCGATGTCCTTCGGCTTCCAGGGCGGGGCGCCGACCTGGTAGGGGAACTCGTTGACCAGGCCCCGGTAGCCCTCGTCCACCTCGGCTTTCACCGTCGGGTGCTGGCGCAACTGCTCGGCGACTCCCTCGGTGCGCATCGCTGTCTGGTCGTGCATGCGGCCCGGCCGCAGTGCACCGGACCACAGGAGGCGGCCCCGGTGGTCGCTGATCGTGGTCGTCTTCATCGTGTTCTGCTTACGCTTGCCGGAGACGAAGACCCGACGTCCGGGACGATGAGCTTGGGGGCGACGGACCTGGGTCTCGGTGCCGTCGATGCGCAGGCAGACGCCCTCGGCGGCCGCATAGGCGAACACGTCCTCCAGGGTGCGCAGCCGCAGACCGGGCCGGTCAGGCACGGCGAACCCGCGGTCGGCGAGTAGGGGCCGGACCTCGGCGATCGCGCGGCCGATGGTGGAAGATCCCACCTCGTAGATCACGGCCAGCGCGTCATGCGTAGGCCCGGTGCGAAGGTGGACCAGAGTCACCAGCAGCCGATCGACCAAGACCAGTTCGTACTTCGGGCCGGCCCCGGCCTGCCGTTGGCGAGCACCCCGTCGCCGCACATGGCGTCCGGACTCGCAACGCGCCTGCCAGCGTGGCGCGACTTCTTCGATCAACTCACCGAGATGTCGGTGCGAGAGACCGCAGAAGGCGGGATGAGCCATGGCCGCGCGGGCCTGCTTGGTGTTCACACCACAAAAACCCGCGCGGCCACCGTCATGTCACGGTCGACGTCAACCAATCATGCGGGCTGGGCCGTTACCAGCGCACCGCGGTGAAATCAACGGGGCGGGGCCGCAGTTCTCGGGTACGCGCCGTCAGATGTTGCAGCCGCCGGGCCATGTCGTCGCCGGGGAGGCGCTGGCGGTCGCCGTGGCCCGGCAGCAGCCACTCAAAGCGCAGCCGGTCGGCGGTCCGGGCCAGGGAGGCGGCCAGCTCCCCGATGGAGTACCAGGTGACAGTGTCGGTCACCTCGATGTCCGATGTCGTACGCGACCAGTAGAAGCTGTCGCCGCTGAAGCAGTACCGCTCGTCCGCGAGGTAGAGCACGCTGCCCCGCGTGTGTCCGGGAAGCGGGAAGGCGATCACCCCGTCGGCGATCTCCGCCGGGTCGGTGCCACGGAGCACACGGTCGGCGTCCGGGGCGGCATCGAGGTCGCCCTCGTGGATCCACAGCCGGGCGTCGAAGCGGTCGGCGTAGCGGCGGCCGTGCGCGGCGTGGTCGCGGTGGGTGAGCAGGACATCAGTGACGGGGCCCAGCGCCTCGTAGCGCGCGGCCAACGAAGTGCTCCAGCGCGGCGTGTCCACCATCATCGCGGTGCCGTCGGGGCGGCGTAACAGGTAGGAGTTGGCTCCCGCAGTGTGCACGGAGTTGTGCCCGCACAAGTACACGGTGTTGTCCAGGGCCAGGGGAAAGGGGTCCAACGCTGCATCCAACCGTCCGGCCGGGGGACGGACCGACCGGGTGGGGCAGGCATGCGCAGCGGCATGGAACTGCCGGAGCTCCGCTTGGCCGTGCGGCTGGCGCAGGACGACCGAGCGGCCGCCGACCTCCCCGACCAAGCCTGGGGCAAGCTGCCGGGCAACATCGCAGTTCATGCAGCGCCCGTCCACATGCCAGCCGCCCTCAATTCGTCCATCGTCCATGGCCCGCTCCCCTCCGCACTGCGCCCGCCGACCGGCCGCTCACCATCAGAGATATCCCGCGCTGTGCGGATAAAGGAAGAGAGACTGGATCTTGTACTTGCGGCATCGCGCTGCTCTGAGAGTCCGCCTCGGCTCGGACGGACCGGCGGCAGCAGGGAACACCGGAAGCCTTACAACCCACTCGCGATCAATCGTGGGTCAGGCCGTAAACCTCCGCCCCGTGGCACCCACCCGCGCATGGATCACGAACCCCTCTACGGAGGCCCCTGCCCGTATGCCGCCAGCCTCTCCGGATCGAGTACGGCCGCCCCGGCCCTCCGCCTACTGGACCACCTGGCACGCCGGTGGATCGCGGGGTGCCGCTGCGCCGACTACGAGACCGTCCGCCCCCGGGAATGGACCGAGGTGATACAGGACCGTTGCGGCGACAACGAACGACACCGTGCGAATGCTGCGCGCAAGCCAAACGGCTAGCGCGTCACCCGGAAGCGTCCAGACCTGGCGCTTCAAGGGCTGCGGCTGGCAGGGATCGCCACCAGTTCGCAAGACACCCTCTGACGATGTACCCAAAGGTATGAAGCGCTCCGGGTCTGGTGGAGGCTCCGGCCTGCCCCGAGTTACACAGAGTCGGGATACCTGATTTCACGCTACAGGTTCTGCACGCAGTTCGTACTCCACTGGGCTGA
>NZ_JBEYWX010000033.1:0-73572 GCF_040644655.1 Streptomyces sp. NPDC046931 | reverse complement strand
CCTTCCCACCGAGGCGCTCGACGCCCTCGACGAGGCGTTCCCGCCGCCCAGCGGGCCCACGCCCCTGGAGATGCTCTGAAGGAGTTGACAGGATGACGCGCCCGCTCGTCGTGGGAATGGGAGGTTCGCTGCGCACCCCGTCGACCAGCCTCACCGGATCTGCAACCGGTCGACGTGTTCGGTCGCCGCCCGTAGCAGGCTGGCATACATCGTCCGCAGGCGTTCGAGGTGGACGCCCTCGTGTCCGACGTTGCTGCTGATGCCGTCGATGACCGGTGCTCCGGAACGGGGAGCCCGAGCACGTCGGTGCCCGTGTCTGACGCCGCACCCCGTCGTAGCCCCGCTCCGACCACTCCCGGGCCAACGCGACTCCGACGAGCTGTCCATGGCCACTGAGCGCGCAGGTCAAGGATACGCTGTCGCTGTACCACCAGCAGACGAAGAAGCTGCTGGCACTTCGGCAAGAGACTCGGCCGCTGCGACGGCCGTGCCCTACGGCAGGCGCCAGTCCACCGGCTGGGCACCCTGCTCGACGAGCAGGTCGTTGGCCCGGCTGAACGGACGGGAGCCGAAGAACCCGCGGTCCGCCGACATCGGGGACGGGTGTGCGGACTCGATCGCCGGAAGATCCCCGAGCAACGGCCTCAGATTACGCGCGTCACGCCCCCACAGAATGGACACCAGCGGCTTACCACGCGCCGCCAGCGCTCGGATCGCCTGCTCGGTGACCTCCTCCCAGCCCTTGCCACGGTGGGCGCCGGGGCTGCGCGGGGCCGTGGTCAGCGCCCTGTTGAGCAGCAGCACACCCTGCTGGGTCCACGGCGTCAGGTCACCGTTCGACGGCCTAGCCAGCCCCAAGTCCGCATGCATCTCCCGGAAGATGTTCTCCAGACTGCCCGGCAGCGACCGCACCTCGGGCGCCACCGCGAAACTCAACCCGATCGCCATCCCCGGCGTGGGGTAAGGATCCTGGCCGACGATCAGGACGCGGACGTCGTCGAAGGGCTGCTGGAAGGCCCGCAGGACATTCGCCCCAGCCGGAAGGTAGGTCCGGCCGGCCGCTATCTCGGCCCGGAGGAAGTCCCCCATCGCAGCGATACGTTCGGCCGCAGGTTCCAGAGCCTTCGCCCAGCCTGCTTCAACAAGTTCATGCAAGGGTCGTGGTGCCACAGCGCGTCACCCTACTGGCACACAACCGGTCCCCGCACAAACACAGAAGTCCCCCAACACGGACGTCGCCCACAGCGCTACTCTGCCTCCTCATCGAGGTCGTCGAGCTGGTCCAGCAGATCGCCCAGTCAGTCACCGGGAAGGAGGGGAGCCTGTTGCATCCAGTGATCAAGCCGTTCCGCCATGGTCATCACGCCTTGCCGGCCTCTCGTCGCCGATACCCAGATCCCGGAACTCCCGCGCACGCGGCGGGATTGTCGTTCTCCGTCGCCCCGGACGTTCGTCCGGGGCGTGACACCCGCAATCTGCGCCCGCTGCTCGGCGATCTGCCGTCGGTGGAGCCGGCGCACCCGTCCCCGATGTCGGCGGACCTGGGCTTCTTCGGCTCACGCCCGTTCAGCCGCGCCAACGACCTGCTGCTGAGGCAGGGCGCACAGCCGGTGGACTGGCGTCTGCCGTAGTATCTCCGGGCATCTGCTGGAGCGACAACTTCCGTGGTCGGCAGGGCGGTTGCGCGCCTAGGCCGGTTCCCTCCGAGGGTGATCCGCTCAAACTGCCGTACGGCCAACGGCCGCTGCACGTCGTGACCGAAAAGGGTGAGTCATCCCCCTTGCCCCGACTGAGACGTTGTCACGGGGGAACGACGGAAAAGTCACACGGTATCGATCATTTCTCATCCGTACGTAACTCATCAGACAAAACCGGACGGATACCGCTCACCTGCACCCTCCCCGAACAGGGGAGCCCCCAAAGCCAGTAGCATGCGGCGCCATGAGTTCCCCCACTGGGCCCGCATCCGGCCTGCCTGTACGAATGCCGCGACCCCGCCAGCCCGGGCGGCACCGCCGTCCCGAGCCGCTGGCGGCACCCGAAGGCGCGCCCGCGCTGGTCCTCGCGGTGCCCGGCACGCCCAGTGCCGCCACACGCAGCCTCGCCGAGGAGGTCGTGAGCATCGCGCGTTCCGAGCTGCCCGGCCTCGACGCCCGGATCGGTTACGTGGACGGGGACGAGTCCGAGTTCCCGACGCTGCAGTCCGTTCTCGTGCAGACCGCCGAGGAGCGCACCGCCCGCTACGAGCAGGCCGTCGCCGCCGGCGTGGAGGTCAAGAAGCCCGAGGGCCCCGTCGCCGTCGTGGTGCCCCTGCTGGCCGGTCCGGACAGCGCGCTGCTGCGCCGGGTCCGCCAGGCCGTGATGGACAGCCGCGTCGCGGCCGACCTGACCGATGTGCTCGGCCCGCACCCGCTGCTCGCCGAAGCCCTGCACGTGCGCCTGTCGGAGGCCGGCCTGGCCCGCGCCGACCGGGCCCGGCTGTTCACCGTGGCGACGGCCGCGGACGGCATCATCCTCGCGTCCGTAGGCGGTGAGGAGGCCGTGCAGGCGGCCGGTATCACGGGCATGCTGCTGGCCGCGCGGCTCGCCGTGCCGGTGATGGCGGCGGCGCTGGACCAGGAGGGATCGATCACGGCCGTCGCCGAGCAGCTGCGCTCCGCGGGTTCGCAGCACCTGGCGCTCGCCCCGTATCTGATCGGTCCGGAGCTGGAGGCGGGTCTGCTGAACGCGGCCGCCGAGGAAGCGGGATGCCCCGCCGCCGAGGCCCTCGGCGCGTACCCGGCGATCGGCAAGCTGACGCTCGCCAAGTACATGACGGCGCTGGGTATCGCCCCGCAGCAGCCACAGGGCGCGCCGGTCCGCTGAGCCCGGCACCCGCGCACCTGTACGACCAAGGGCCCGCTCCCCTCGGGGAGGCGGGCCCCACGCCTTGCGGGAGGCCTGGTCAGCGGAAGACGACGCAGGAGGCCGCCGGCGCCTCCACCGAGCCGCCCCTCCTCGGCAGGCCCGTCTCCCGGTCCGGCGCGAACCAGGTGACGTCCCCCGACCGCTCGTTGGCGACATAGAGGAACCCCTCCGACAGGGCGAGCGCACGCGGCCAGACGCCCTCGCACGGCACCGCGGCCACCGGCCTCAGCCCTTCTCCCTCGACGGCGAGCACCGACAGCAGATCCTGGCCCCGGATCGCGGTCCACACGAAGCGCCCGTCGAGTGAGACGACGATCCCCGACGGATAGGCCTCGCCCACGGGCCGGTCCGGCAGCACGCATGTCTCGGTGACCGGCTCGAGAACCCCGGCGACGGCGTCCCAGCGGCACACCGTGACGGTCGGCGTCAGCTCGTTCAGGACGTAGGCGCGGTCCCCGTCCGGATGGAAGGCCAGATGGCGCGGGCCCGACCCGGCCGGCAGCGGGATCTCCCGGTGCGGCCGGACAGTGCCGTCCTGAAGGGCGCACACGCGGACGGAGTCCGTGCCGAGGTCGACGCTGAGGACCCAGCGGCCGCTCGGGTCGGGCTGCACCTGATGGGCGTGGGGACCCTGCTGCCGTTGCGGAACGGGCCCAGAGCCCCGGTGCCGGAGCACTCCGGAGGCCCCCTCCGCCAGAATGCCTCCGGCGGCGAGGGGGACGGCGGTGACGCTGCCGGAGCCGTAGTCGGCGGTCAGAACATGACCGGCGTGCACGCTCAGATGCGTAGGTCCGCTGCCGACGCGGACCGGCGGACCGGCGGGTTCGATCCGCTCACCGTCGAGGCGGTACGCGGCGACCGCGCCGTCGGACGTCTCACTGACCGCGTACAGCATGTCCCCGCACAGCGCCAGATAGGACGGGTCGGGCAGCCCGCGCAGGGCGTCGAGGACGGTCAGCGCTCCGCTGTCCGGATCCACGGCCGCCGTGAGGATGCCGCGCCCTCCCGCTGTCGTGTACGAGCCGATGTACGCCCGCCGCGCGCTGCCGTCCGCCACTGCCGTCCCCTCTCGCCGACGTCCTGACGGGACGACGGTACAGGAAGGTCTAGACCAGAACTCGGTGTGTCGGGGCCGTCAGGCCTGGACCGGCGAGGCGCCGCGCAGCGGTGTGGCCAGCGCGAGCAGGGCCCGTTCCAGGCCGTGGAGGTGGCCGAGGGCCCGCTCGGCGCCCGGGTGGTGGCCAGGGGCACTCGCGTGCGCCGGGAGGACACGCTCCGGTACCGCGCCGAGCAGCGCCTCCACGGCGGCCTCGACACGGCTGCACGCGGCGGTCAGCCGGGCGTCGTGCGAGGCGTCCGGATCTGCGGCGACGGCCACCAGGCCGCGCGTCTCCCGGGCGCACATGTCGAGCAGGGCGATCACCTGGAGGGCCCGGGCCTTGCGGGACCGCAGCGGGCTCAGTGGGTGCACCAGCGGCGCCAGGGCCTGCCGCACCCGCGCCAGCAGCGCTTCCAGTTCGGCGGCGCGGGACGCCGGGTCCGCCTCCACGTCGCCCGCGAGCCTGCGTGCCGCCGCGGCGGTGCAGCCGTGCACGGCGTGCACGGCCCTGCGCACCCACCGGTCGGTGACCGCGTGGGTGGTGATCGGCAGCACGAGCGCCACGGCGAGCGCGGCACCGAGCGCCCCGACGCCCGTCTCCGCGAGGCGCAGGCCGAGCAGACCGGGGTGCAGGACGCCGAGCAGGCCGTACAACAGGCCCGCCATGACGGTGACGAAGAACATCATCCAGCTGTAGGACGGTGCCGCCGTGTAGAAGATCCCGAACACACAGACGGCGATGAGCAAGGCCGTGGGCGCGGGGGCGCCGTGCAGCGGCACCGCGACCAGCAGCCCGGCGAGGATGCCGGTCACCGTGCCCACCACACGCCGGAAGCCGCGGACCAGTGTCTCGCCGCGCGAGGCGGTGTTCACGAAGATCCACCAGACGGTGCCGACGGCCCAGTACCAGCGCTCGTGCGACAGAAGCTGGCCGACGGCGACCGCGAAGGCACAGGCGGCCGTCGCCTGGAAGGCCTGCCGTGTGGCGGGCCGGGCCAGCCTCCGACCGTCGAGCGGGGCGGGCGCGGCCGGCAGCGGTGTGCGGCGCTCGACGCACCACAGGCCGAACCGCACCGCCGCCGCGGCGGCCAGCGACAGTGCCACGGCCGCGGACAGCTCCGGGAGCAGGTCCGGGACCGCGTGCAGGAACTGCGCGATGAAGAACGTCATGAAGGCGAAGATGCCGAGCGCGTTGCCCCGCGGCCCCCAGCGGCGGGCGTACACACCGGCGAAGACCACCGCGAGCCACACCGCGTCGCGCACCGTCGCCACTGTGTGCAGGGCGCTCGCCAGGGCGAGGACAGGCAGTCCGACCACGGGCAGCAGCACGGTGGTGACCGCCTGACCCCGCACCGTCGGGTCGGCCACCGTGAACAGCGCGAGGAGCGCGGCGAGCCCGCCGGTGATCGAGGCGGGCAGGGACAGTCCGGCCGACTGGCACACGGTCACGGCCAGGCCGATGCCGAGTACCGCGCGCAACGAGACGCGCAGCCGGAAGAGCCCCGGGTCCGGAGCCATGAATATCTTCTTCACCGTCGGAAATCCGCCCCCTGCGTGTTCTTCGTCCCACCAGGACATGGGAATGGCGCCGCGGGCACGGTTTCCGGCTTCGTCACCGGTCCTGCGCTACGCGGCGCCATTGATAGCCATAAGGAAAGCATCACCACGGCAGTGGCTCAAGCGACGCACGCTCCACAGGGCCATTGGTACAGTTGTGGAAGCTCCAGTGGCATGCAAGGGAGGCCAACGGACCATGGCCGTCGACGAACTCGACACCCGCATCCTGCGGCTGCTGCTCCAGCAACCACGCACCAGCGTGCGCGAGTACGCGCGGGTCCTGGGCATCGCCCGCGGCACGCTCCAGGCCCGGCTGGACCGTCTGGAGCGCGAAGGGGTGATCACCGGTACGGGCCCTTCCCTGTCTCCCGCCGCCCTCGGCCACCCGGTGCTCGCGTTCGTGCACATCGAGGTCACGCAGGGGCACCTGGACGACGTGGGCGAGGCGCTCTCGGCCGTGCCGGAGATCGTGGAAGCGTTCTCGATCACCGGGGGCGGCGATCTGATGACCCGCGTCGTGGCGCGGGACAACGAACACCTGGAGGACGTCATCCAGACGCTGATCAGCCTGCCGGGGGTCGTCCGCACGCGCACGGAGGTGGCGCTGCGCGAGCGCGTGCCGCACCGGCTGCTGCCGCTGGTGGAGTCGATCGGCCGCACGACCGCGCCCTGACCGCCCCGGCCGGGCTCGTCGTCCCGCCCGCCGCCACGGCCGTCGTGGTGGAGGAGAGGTTGCGGTGGCGCGCGTCTACGGGCGTCGGGGATCACTCGAACCGTGCTCAGCCGGCTCTTCGCGACCGAGATCGTCAATGGCGGCCTTCCGATTCGCATCGGTGCGGCTCTCCTCGGACACCTTAAATCTCCGGCGCCCTTGCCCGATGTGTGGTGAGGCCGAACGGCTGACGACATCCGGCCCCTGCCGTCGCCGCACGCTCGAGCAGCGACTCGACGGCCTCCTCACCGACGACACGGGCACCGTCCCGCCGAAGCTGCAGGCCCTTTACGACGCCCTGGCCGGCACCCAGCGGACGGCGACGGCCATGAGCCGGCTCTCGAAAGGCATCGTCTCCACCGTCCTGTCCGACCTGGCCTCCGGCCGGCGTCCCCTCACCCACGAGGCCTTGCCGGATATCAACACAGCACCGCTTGGTTGCCGGGCTGGAGCCTCAGCCGTTGGCCAGGGTGCGGCCGAGAAGGGGCAGCAGGCGGTCCCAGTGGCGTTGCAGTGCGGCGGGGTTGAAGGCGTCTGTGTCGGACATGGTGAAGCCGTGGATGGTGCCGGGGTAGATCTCTGAGGTGTAGCTGACACCTGCGGCATCCAGGGCCTGGTTGAGCTCGCCGAGGGCCTCGAGTGTCATGTCGCCTTCGGCGTGGCCCAGGTGGACCTGGGCGGTGAGCTTGGAGAAGAGGTTGGGCCCATCGACACCCACGGGGCCGTGGAATGCGGCGACGGAGGCCACCTGGCCGGGGTGGGCCGCGGCGGTGCGCATCGCCAGGAGGCCGCCTAAGCAGTAGCCGGTCACCGCAACCGGTCCGGCGCCGACCTCGGGCTGGGTGGTGAGGAACCTGAGGTAGGCGTCGGCGTCGCTCAGGGCACGTTCGGCGGTGTGCGCCTCGATCAAGGGCATCAGCTGGGCGAAGACCGCGGGCCGGACGTCTTCTCCGATGTACTCGGGAAGTTCGATCACCGGGGCCGGGCCGTGCCGGTAGAAGAGGTTGGGGACGAGGACGTAGTACCCGTGCTCGGCAAGTTCGCGGGCCATCTCCCGCAGCACGGGCCGGATGCCGAAGCCGTCCGCGTACATCAGCACCCCCGGGTGCCGCCCGCCACCGTCGGGGAAGGCGGCGAACGCGTCGGCCTGGCCGTCCGCGGTGGGAATCTGCAGCATCTTGGTGGGCATGAATTCTCCTGTCGTGGTTGATGTGTCGAGCCTGTGATCAACACGACGGAGGTGGAGCCCGCGCAGCAGCACCGGATCCTCGGTCCAACAGCGGGCCGGCATCGGCCCGTACGGCGCTCAGGAGAGCACCGGGTCACCAATCCGTGTGTGGCGCAACGCCGTCCCGGTAGTCATCGCTGCACAACCTAGCCCACCGGATGAAGCCGCTGCCAGCCCCAGTCCACGGTGCGGGGCGCGAGAGTGATCTCGGTCAACACCCCGGGATTCTGAACCCGGTCGACGCGCCGCCCGCGACAGGGACACCCATCTCGTCTTGTGGCTGCACGGTCCTCACCGCACTGCGAAACACCTGAATCACCGCCAAGCCCCGCGTCCCGAGCACGAGTGCAGCGATGTCGCCCCAGAAGAGTGGGCCGAGTTCGAGGAGCACCTCGGCAAACGCAAGGCCGAACTCGGCAACCGCGCTCACCCCTACGGATCACCCTGTCAGCACGAAGACGCCCTGAACCGCTTCCCCAACCTTTGGCCCAGCAGGCCGCGCCCGGTAGCGCTCATGCGCGCGTGTCGTCGACCTCGCGTACCCGTCCGGGGCGGTGCGGGAGCGGACAGCAAGATCAATCGAGGCCTGATCCTGACGGGGGCGGCCACCATCGCGACGGGGATCTTCGACCATCGCGCCCTCAATCGCGCCTTCGGGCCCTCCGAGGAGCTGACCGCCGGGAACGGCAATGCCCGGGTCTGAAATGCCAGGGTCCGCACTCTCCAGGCCTGTCATACCGGGGTCTGGGAACGAGGAGCTGATCCTCGATCGCCTGGTCCACGAACCGGGCCGGTTGGCGATCCTGACGGTGCTGTCCTCCGTAGAGGCCTGCGACTTCATCTTCCTCCAGCGCGCGACACGGCTCACCAAAGGGAATCTCTCCAGCCACCTGTCGAAGCTGGAGGAGGCGGGCCTGGTCGAGATCGAGAAGGCCGTCGTACACAAGAAGCCCAAGACGAGCGTCACCCTGACGGCGGTCGGGAGGGAGCGCATCGCCCATCACTGGGACCAGTTGGAGCGCTTGAGGAACTTCTCGGAGGAATCAATCCAGGAATCCATCGAGGAACCCGTCCAGGAATAGGGCCTCGCACACTTCGCCAACGTCATGAAGTGGGCTGCCGAGCGGTCACTCGGCAACCCACGGACGGAAGAGGCACAACCACGCCCACGGGCGCGTCCTTACGCGTACGTGCCTCCATGGGGGCGGAGAACAGCTCATGCTGTTCACCGGCGAATCGATCAGCGCTCGCGGACGATCCGCACTCGGCGGGAGGGGCGGCAAGCCCCTTCTCGTGGCCGGAGCGGCCCTCCTCGCGGTCGGCGTGATCGGGCAGTACGGACCGGCCGACGAAGCCTCGGCCGCGACGGGCGCCCGGGCTGGCGAGCCCCATCGACAGGGCTGATGCTCACCGACGCGGAATGGCGGCGACACGGGCATCATCCACCTGCTGACCTGCCCGGTCTGCGGCACGATCACCTTCGCCGGCGGCGGCCGACCCCGCGACGCGATCTACTGCGGCGGCGCCTGCCGGTCCAGGGCCCGGGGGGAGTGAGCGGCCCGGCGCGCGAGGCTCAGCGTGGAGTCCACGCGTTGCAGAACGGGCCGCTACCGGCACGCATGATCAACCTCAGCGACAACCACGGCTCCATGGATCCCCGACGCCGTCTACGAACGGCCGCGGGGCTTGCCGCGCCGGTTGCCCTGGGATCCGCCGGAGCCGCTTCGTGGGTTCCTGGCCGTCGGCCTGCCCGTTTTCCCGGCCCTGCCCGTCTTCGCGGTCTTGCCGTTCCCGGCCGCCGCGGGCTGGCGCCGGGCACCGGCCGCGTCGGGGCGCTCCCGCTTCGGCTGCGCGGCGGCCTCGGCCCCGGTACGCCCCCGGGTGCTGTTCACCGTCCGCCCGCGGACGATCCCGATGAAGTCCTCGACCAGGTCCGACGTCGCGTCCTCGGGCCAGGACAGGGCGACGGCCGACTGGGGAGCGTCCATCACGGGCCGGTAGGTGAGGTCCCGGCGGTGGTACAGACGCGCCAGCGACTGCGGGACGACGAGGAGACCCACCCCTGCCGCCACCAGTTCGATGGCGTCCTCCGTCGTGGCGGGCCGCTCGAACGCGGGCAGTCCCGGCGGCTGCTCCCAGCCCAGGACGTCGTCGAGGGGGTGGAAGACGACCTCGTCGGCGAGATCCCCTGTGGACACCTCTTCCACGGCGCTCACCACGTGGTCCTTGGGGACCACGACGACCGTCGTCTCGGTGTAGAGAGGGATCGCACTGAAGAACGTGCGGTCCACCGGAAGCCGCACGAGCCCGGCGTCGGCCGCGCGGTCGCGCAGCACCTCGGGCGCCTCCGCCGCCGGAACCTGGAGCAGGGTCAGGGGGACGTCGGGTAGGCGCTCGTTCCAGATCCGCGCCCACTTGGCGGGCGTCACCCCGGGGACGTACGCGAGCCGGAACGAGGGGGATGCTTCCGAGCCTGTCACCCCGCCAGGTTACCGGCCGTGGTCAAAGGGCCCGAACACGGCCGATGGCGCCGTGGTCAAAGAGCCCGAAGACGGCCGATAGTCTGGACACCATGAAGTCGCACCAGACCACCCAGACGATGAAGCCCGCGACCGCGGCGAAGAAGCTGGGTGTGTACCTCCCCGCCACCCCTGCCGAGTTCCAGGAGGGTGTGGTCTCGCGCGCCGAGCTGAACGAACTCCAGGCGAACCCGCCGGAGTGGCTGCGCGAGCTGCGACTCAACGGCCCGCACCCCCGCCCGGTGGTGGCGGCGAAGCTGGGCGTGTCCATCGCGGGTCTCGCGCGCGGCGGGGTCACGGAAGCCCTCACCACCGAGCAGATCGAGACGCTCAAGCAGAACCGGCCCGAGTGGCTGGAGAAGGAACGCGCCACTCAGGCCGAGGTCCGCAAGGAAACCGCCCGTATCAAGGAGAGGGACGCCGAACGCGCCGAGCGGGACGCCCGTTCCTGACGCTCGGCAGCGATCCCGCCCTTGTCGGTGGCCACAGGGGCCGCCGGTCAGGTGGTGCCGGAGCCGCCGCTGCCGAAGGAGCCGCCGGAGCCGCCGCTCCAGCGGGGGCGCTCCTGGTTCTCGCTGCGTGTCGTTCCGGTGGGATGCAGCTCGTGCGGGGTCAGACGGTCGCTCTCGTCCTCGGCCCGTGGCACCTCGTTCGGCTTCCTGACCTCGCGGGATTCCATGACGGGTCCGCCGGGCGGTGGCTTGGGCTGGTCGGAGGGCCTCGGCGGGGCGGGTTCGCGGCGACGCACCCGGATGCCGAGCCGGACGGCCCAGATCAGGGCAACGGCGATCACAAGGCCGCCGAGGAAGGCCCCGAGCACGGCCCACGCGGCATCCGAGGCAGCGAGCGTTTCCAGGGAGATCGTCATCATGGCGCCTCGGGTACCCGTGCCGGGGATTTGAACACGTCACGGAGGCCCGGATACCACCGCATCCCCGTGCTCGGGGCAAGAGCGCGATCAGGGAAAGAGCGCGATCCCGAGGACGACCAGCACGATCACCAGGACGACGAACCCCGTCGTCACCCAGGATCCGCGGTGCTTGGCCGGTGCCTTGGGCCTGCCGCCGCGGGGCCGGTCCTCCTCGAGCGTCGGGTGGGCCGGGCGGTCGCTCCGATAGAACTCTTCGTCGTGTCGTTGTTCCGTCATCACCACTCCTTCGAGGTCGGCCCGGGTGCCTGTCGCGGGGCGAGTGCCCCGTCGGTGCCCCGGGAATCCGCCCCTGCCGGCGGTAGCGCCCCGGTCCGCAGGGCCGTGTGTCCAGCGCGCCAGGCCGCCAGGAGGCGCGCGGCGAGCCGGTCCTCGAGAAAGCCGGTGGCCCGGATGCCGAAGACGATGTCCGCCTCCAGGCCGGGTTCGCTCTCCAGCAGCCCGCCGATCACGTCGTGGCGTACGACCTGCTCGTGGACGGCGTCCGCCACCACATGCTCGTCGTAGAAGCGCACGGCCGCCGCACCCGCGCCGACCCGGCGCAGGGCCTCGGCCAGTCGGCGTGAACCGGGGGACGAGGTCACCTCCACGGCCGCGAAGTGGCCGGTCAGCGCGCCCCTGAGACTGCGGTGCAGGCCGAACAGCGACATCAGGTTGACGGTGGCGAGCAGCTCGGCGGGCGCGGCCTCCAGGTAGTAGCCGTAGGCCGTGCGCAGTCCCAGGTCCTCCATCAGGTCCGCGAAGAGGCCCGCGTGGATCTCGTCGGCCCGTCCCGCTCCGAACTCGTCGAACTCCACGGCCGCCATGGCCGCCTTGGCGCGGCCGTGCAGGCGGGGGATCACCCAGGCGTGCGGATCGGCCTCCTTGAGGTGGTACAGCGACCGCAGCGCCGCGTACTCCCGCAGGTGCTCCAGCCGGCCCCGGTTCCTGAGGAAGTGGGAGACGCCGGTGCCGTCGTCGCCGACCGGTTCGACCTGGAGTTCGTCGAGGGCCTCCTGAGCGCCGGGGCCCACGGGCACATCGGTACGGAGGGCGGCCAGGAACCGCTCCTCGAGGGCCCGGCGGAAGGCGAGGAGCGCGGGGTCCCATTCACAGTCGTCGTCGACCCCGGCGAACCCCTGGTAGTGCAGTTCGTACAGCACGTAGAGCGCGAGTTGCAGATCCTCCCCGTACGGACCGTCCTCCTCCGGCGGGACGGGAGACGGCGGGGCGCCCCTCTCGCGCAGGGCGGCCACCACCGCGTGCGAGAGCGGTCCCCTGGCGTCCGGCAGGGGCGGGCTGCTCCGGCGTGGTTCGAGCCGGGTGATGGTCACTCGTGCGCCTCCGTTCCTCCGGGCCCGGGATCGTCAGCGGGCTTCCCCCGGCGGCGGTGGCTGGTGTCGCACCAGGGGTAGGTACGGCTCCGCCGGCAGGTGCAGATGGCCACGACGAACCGTCGGCTCACCACCGGCTCGCCGTCCGGGCCGATGATCTCCACCGGTCCCTCGACCAGCAGCGGACCGTCACGGTCGGCGCGGATACGGCACACGCGCTCGCGTCCGCGTGGCGCGGTGCCGGGTTCGCGCGGCGCCGTGTGACATTCGTACGGCGCGGTGTCACATTCGTAGGGCGCCGCGTCAGATTCGTGCCGTGCGGTGTCACGTCCGCGCGGCGCGGGGTCACGTTCGTACGGCACGGATGACCACCAGCTCTTCCACCATGTCGTCGGCCGTCAGTCCGCGCTGGTGCAGCCAGCTCAGCCGGGAGCGCAGCACCCGGCCGTAGGGCACCTCCGCGCGGTCCGTGACCGTGGCGCTCAGTCCCGCGCCCGTCAGCCGTGCGAGCGTGTCCTCCACCCCGCACAGCGCGGAGTGCACCACGAGCAGGACGCCGCCCGGCCGCAGCAGCGTGGTCGCGGCGTCGCAGATGCGGTCCAGCAGCACGCGGCCGTCCCATCCGGCGTCCCAGGCACGTGCGGCACCCCGGGGAGCCGTGAGTCCAGGGGACGGCACATAGGGCGGGTTGCTGACGACGAGGTCGAAACTGCGTCCGGGCACGGCCGAGGTGAGGTCGCCGCGGCGCACGCTGATGCTCTGCCGGCTGAGCAGGGCGTTCACACGGGCCGCGAGCACCGCCCGCCAGGAGATGTCGACCGCGGTGACGCGTGCGCCGAGCCGCGCGGCTTCCAGGGCGAGGGCGCCGGTACCGGTCCCCAGGTCCAGCGCATCCGCTCCCGGGGCGAGCCGCTCCCTGCGCAGGGCCCGGGCCAGCAGCCAGGTGTCCTGTTGGGGCTCGTACACGCCCGGTGGGACCCACGCGGGGGACTGCGGGGTCGGGCAGGGGGCTTCGACCGTCATCGGCTCCTCCGTGGACGACATGCAGCCCCGAGTCCCCAGCTGTATCTGATCGACACGTGGAGCCGGAGGAGGCACCGCTCACATGCGGAGGCCGTCTTCGCCGCCCGCGGGTGGAGGGCGCAGAGCGCGGCCGGCACGCTCGCCGTCAGCCTCCCGTGGCGAAGCCGGGGAACAGGGTCATACCGCCGTCGACATAGAGGGTGGCGCCGACGACGTAGTCGAGCAGGTCGGAGGCGAGCACGCCGACCGCCCGGGCGATGTCCTCCGGTTCGCCCACCCTGCCGTACGGGATCAGCTTCAGCAGGCTCGTCTCGGCCTCGGGGGTCTCCCAGGCGCTGCGGTTGATGGGGGTGCGGATCGCTCCGGGTGCAACCCCGTTGACCCGGATCCCGTGCGGTGCCAGCTCCTGAGCCATGGTTTCCATCATCATCAGGACGCCGCCCTTGGAGGCCGCGTAGTTCACATGGCCCGCCCAGGGGATGACCTGGTGGACCGAGCTCATACAGATGATCTTCCCGGCGGACGACGACACCTCGGGGACCACTCCTCTGCGCAGAAACTCCTTGGCCGCCTCGCGCGCGCACAGGAACTGCCCGGTGAGATTCACGTCCAGGACCTTCTGCCACTGCGCGAGGGTCATGTCCATGAGGCGAGCGTCCCGCTGGAGACCGGCATTGGCGACCAGGATGTCGATGGTCCCCAGCTCCTCGACCATGCGGGACACCATGCGCACGACCTGGTCCTCCTGGGAGACGTCGGCCTCGTGGGCGTAGGCGCGCACCCCGAGGGCCTCGATCTCCCGCACCACCTGGTCCGCGGCGTCGGCGTCGGAGACGTAGTTGACGACGACGTCGGCGCCCATCCGGCCCAGACCGATGGCGGTGGCCTTGCCGATCCCGGAGTTGGCACCCGTGACCAGCGCCTTCTGCCCCTTCAGGAGCGCAGGACCGCTGAGATCCAGAGACTCGCCCACGCTGGTGCCCACGCCTGCCTCCCGTCGGTACTGCCCCGGCACGCCGGGGCCACCCGTCTTCGGCCGGGCACCCGTGACCACACGGCGCCGGCCACCCAAGACCTCATCACTTCGGGCGGCGGTCGGCGCATCGCGAAACCCGACTCCGCTGCGGCTTCACTCCTTCGGCGTGGCGCGAGCGGGGTCCGGCTCGACGGGCGGTGCGCCGGCGACGCGGTGGCCCCCACGAGCCGCGACCGTTTCGACTCGCCGCGCGCAGCAACACCTCGTGCGTCACATTGGGAACATGGATCGCTATCCGCCGATCGCCGATCACGGACTGGTGGGTGATCTGCAGACCGCCGCCCTGATCTCCGCTCAGGGAGTCGTGGACTGGTTCGCCGCTCCGCGGTTCGACTCTCCCAGCGTCTTCGCGTCCCTGCTGGACCACGAGCGTGGGGGTTACTTCCGATTGGCACCGGTGGGCGGGGACGGCGGGACCTGGCGGCAGCTCTACTATCCGGACACCGCCGTGCTGGTGACGCGATTCATGTCCGCCGACGGTGTGGGCGAGGTGATCGACTGCATGCCCGTCGAGCGTCCCCACCGGGCCGGTGACCGCCACACCCTGGTCCGGGCCGTGCGGACCGTGCGCGGCACGGTCCGCTTCGTCCTGGAGTGCCGTCCCCGGTTCGACTACGCGCGGGCCGCTCACACCCTCGAACTGCGGGAGCAGGCGGCGTCCTTCCACTCCCCCGGCATCACCGCCCATCTTCAGAGCACCTTTCCGGTGCGGCCCGACGGCCAGGACGTCACCGGCGCGGTGACCCTGAAGGAAGGCCAGGTGGCCGCCGCCGTCTTCACCGTCTGCGGGCCGGGCGGCCCCGCGCCCCGGCCGCCCACCTCGGAGCAGCTCTCCGGCGACATATGGGAGACCATCGGCTACTGGCAGCGATGGGTGCGCACCTGCCGCTATCGAGGGCGGTGGCCGGACATGGTGCACCGCTCGGCCATCACACTGAAACTGCTCACCTACGCCCCCACCGGCGCCCCGATCGCCGCGGCCACCATGGGCCTGCCGGAACAGATCGGTGGGGAGCGCAACTGGGACTACCGCTACACCTGGATCCGGGACGGTTCCCTGTCCGTGCGCGCCCTGCTCGACCTCGGCTTCGTCGAGGAGGCGAACGCCTTCGTCCGCTGGCTGGGGGACCGGCTGCACGACCATGCGGGGCCCGGCGGGGAACCGCTCCAGATCATGTACCGGGTGGACGGGGACCCCGATCTGCCCGAGGAGATCCTGGAACACCTCGAGGGCTACCAGGGCTCCCGGCCGGTCCGGGCCGGAAACGCCGCGGCCGACCAGCTCCAACTGGACATCTACGGCGAGGCCCTTTATGCGATGTCCGAGAGCCGCAAGGTCGGCACGCATGTGGGCTACCACGGCTGGAAGGGACTCAGCCGCACCCTGGACTGGCTCGCCGACTCCTGGGACCGGCCCGACGAGGGCATCTGGGAAACCCGTGGCGGCCGCAAGGACTTCACCTACAGCCGTGTGATGTGCTGGGCGGCGTTCGACTGCGGTCTGCGGCTGGCCCAGGAGTGGCGCCGGCCGGCGAACACCGCGCTGTGGACGACGGCCCGCGACACCATCTTCGAGCAGGTCATGGAGCGCGGCTGGAGCAAGGAGGAACAGGCGCTGGTCCAGCACTACGACGGTGACGTCGTGGACGCTTCACTTCTGCTGCTCCCCCGGGTGGGCTTCCTCGCGCCCCTGAGCCCGGGCTGGCTGAACACCCTGGACGCCATCGACCGCAAACTGGTCTCCGACAGCCTGGTCTACCGCTACGACCCGGCCGCGTCCCCCGACGGGCTGCGCGGTGCGGAGGGCACCTTCAGCCTCTGCACCTTCCTCTACGTCGACGCCCTGGCCCGCTCGGGCCAACTGGGCAAGGCCCGCTACACGTTCGAGAAGATGCACACCTACGCCAACCACGTCGGCCTGTTCGCCGAGGAGATCGGCCCCGGCGGTGAGCAGTTGGGCAACTTCCCCCAGGCCTTCACCCATCTCTCGCTCGTCATGGCCGCCTCCTCCCTCGACGACGCCCTCGACGAGGCCGCAGACCGGCCCATGGTGCCGCCGGAAGACGAGGGAGCACCCCCATGGCGCATCAAGCCGGTATGAGCGATCCGCTCGCCTTCGCCCTCGACGACTTCGAGGCGCTGTACCGGCGGCCGCACGCGGGGGCCGGTGCCGATCCCACCCCCAGAGGCGCTCTGGACCGCATCACTCCGGACCTGGTGCGGCAGGTGGCGGGCGAAGTCCGTACGGAACCCGTCCCTGACCGCGATCGCCAACGCGCTGCGGGTCGGCGACCACATCGCCGAACGCCTCGGCGCGCGGCCAGTCGCGGCCGAGTGATCCGGCCCGTGGGCCCAAAAAACCCGCATGCGCCGCCTCGCGCGGCCGTGGAATCATGCGGCGGTGATCCACCGTCTCGAACCGCTGGTCGTCCGGCACACCCACCGCCTTCCCACCCCCACGGGGCCCACGGGGCAGGGCGACGTCGCAGCGCGGCAGTTCGACGCGGTGCTGATGTCCGTGGGCTTCAAACTCTCGGCGGACCTGCTGGAGCACCTGTCGGCCCTGTCCGAGAACACGGTCGTCGACATCGCCGTGCGCACCCTGGGCACCGTCCGGGAGATGGTGGGCGACCATGTGCGGCACAACGTCTACTTCATCGACTTCCCGGCCAACGTGCCCGACACCTTCGACTTCTGGATGGGGTGCATCGCCGACGCGCTCGCCGACGACACCTCACGCGATCGCACCAAGGCCCGGCTGGACAGCGGTGTGCTGGATCTGCTCACCCTCCCGTCCTACGGCAACTACCGCCACACCTACGGGGAGATGCTCGCCGCCCACGACGAGCTGATCGCGGCGGCGGGCGACCGTATGACGGTGCTGCGGCGGGGCGGCGACCTGGCGGACGAGATCACCGCCCTGTATCTGGCGCTGGCCGGCAGCGCCACACCGCTCGGCGACGCCGAGCTGGCCGACCTGCGGATGCTCGCAAAGCACTGCGTGCGGGGTCCCCAGCCCGAGGCGATACCGGTCCGGGAGACCCGCGCCGTCGTCAACCAGGCCCGTCTGAAGGTGGGCGCGGACCTGCTTCTGGACACCGTCACCGATGTGCTCCGGCTGGCCTGCGCGCTGTCGGGCGGCGATGTGACCCTGCAAGCACCGACGCGGTTTCGCGCGCTGTCCCGGCCCGTCCGGCGCGCCCTGATCGCGGGCCTCGACGCCGTTGTCGCCGCGGCCCCGGCCAAGCTCGCCGACGTCGCCGCGCACCGCGAGGCCTGGAAGCGCCTCGGTGAGCGCCTCCATCCGCACGAGTACCCGGGCCGGCCGCATGCCGCCGAGGTGTTCGCCGTCGCCCGGGGCGAGCGGACCGCGCGGTCCTTCGACAGCCGGGTCGAGGAGCTGCTCGGCGTCGGCGACGTCGCCGCGGCGGCGGAGTTGCTCAAGTCCGCGCCCGGCAAGCTGTTCCGCGCCCTGGACCGGCTGCTGCGCACGGCGTCCACGCAGGCCGGGCGCGACGCCGTCGTGGCCGCCGCCGAGCAGGTGGCCCCGCTGGTCTCCGGCCGGGTGGTGCTGTCGGTCCGAGAGCATCTGCACAACCGCGCCGCGGAAGCCGGCAAGAGCCGGGTCTTCGTCAACCGGCACGGCCGCGCCTGGGTCACTGCCGACACCCGGCCGGCTGTGCGGGCGCCGGAGCGCACACGTCTGGTCGCCGCCCTCGACGCGGAGATACGCCGGCGTCTCCCCGCCCCCGGCCACCTGGTGGTGGACCCCGACGTGCTGGACGTCGCGCTCCCGCTCAGCGGCAGGGCGACCGCGTCCGGCCTCGGCGTCCTGCCCCGAGGTTCCCTCTCCCGGGTCGACGGCGAACTGCTGCGCTTCTTCGTCCACTGGAAGCAGACGTCCCGCAGCACCGACTACGACCTGTCGGCGCTGACGCTGGACTCCGCCTACGCCACCCTGTCCTGGCTGTCGTACACCAACCTCACGGACGTCGAGGGGGAGCACTCGGGCGACATCACCGATGCCCCGGACGGCGCCTCGGAGTTCATCAACCTGCGGCTGGGGGCCGTGCGCGGCGCCTTCATCGTGCCGCAGGTCAACATCTACTCGGGTGAGGGCTTCGAGGAGACGGAGGAGTCGTTCTTCGGCTTCATGCTGCGCGATGCCGAACAGCGGGGCCGGCCGTTCGAGCCGCGCACCGTGCGCATGAAGTCGGAGCTGCGCGGACCGGGCCGGGTCGCGCTGCCGCTGGCGTTCCACCGCGGCCGGGACGGGCGGTGGCACGCCAGGTGGCTGCACCTCTACCTCAAGGGCCATCCGTCGGCCAACCGGGTGGAGGAGAACCGGGTGTCGGTCGCGACGCTGGTGCGCGGCATCGTGGAGCAGGATCCGCTGACGGTCCGGTATCTCACCGAGCTGATGGCCGAGGGCGGTGCGAGCGTGACGGCCTGGGACGGCGAGACGGTCCCGGACGGTCCCGTCACCTACATCGGACTGGAACAGCCCGAGGGACTGCCCCCCGGCTCCCGGATCATCACCCCCGTAAATCTCCGCGACCTGATCCCGGACTGACTGCTATGTTGATCGTGGCGAGGCCATGAAGGGGCTTCCTTCTCATTCCTCCTGAAACCAGTCCCTTCGCTCTCCTCGCCCTCGACGTTCGCACTTCCGGCCCGGTGCCTCAGGCGGCCACGGCGCTGCCCTGCCCGCTTCGGTCGCGGTGGATCGGCGTCTGCGAGCCGGTCAGCGGGGCGCCGGTGCCCCCTCGCCGGGCCGCCACGATCTCCGCCGCTATCGACAGGGCGGTCTCCTCGGGCGTACGCGCACCGAGATCGAGGCCGATCGGCGACCTCAGCCGGGCAAGCTCCCGTCCGCTCACGCCCGCTTCACGCAGCCGCCCGGTCCGGTCCTCGTGAGTGCGGCGCGAACCCATGGCGCCGACGTACGCGACCGGCATCCGCAGCGCCGCCTTCAGCAGCGGTACGTCGAACTTGGGATCGTGGGTGAGCACGCAGAGCACCGTGCGTCCGTCGGTCGTGGTGCGCTGAAGATAGCGGTGCGGCCAGTCCACCACGATGTCGTCGGCCTCGGGGAAGCGTGCTCGGGTGGCGAAGACGGGGCGGGCGTCGCACACGGTCACGTGGTAGCCGAGGAAACTGCCCACCCGCACGAGCGCCGCGGCGAAGTCGATCGCACCGAAGACGATCATGCGGGGACGCACCACGCTCGACTCGACGAACAGGGTGAGACCGCCGGGGCAGTGCGAACCGTCCTCCGACAGATCGACCGTACCGGTGCGGCCGGTGTCCAGCAGGGCCCGGGCCTCGGCCGCCGCCGTCCGGTCCAGCTCCGGGTGGCCCCCGAGACCGCCCTCGCGGGATCCGTCGGAACGGACCAGCAGGGCCCTGCCGAGGAGTTCGGCCGGGCCCCGGGCGATCCGGGCGACGGCCACCGGCTCGTCCCGTACGGCGGCCGACAGCGCCGAGCGGAACACCGCCGCGGCGGGCGATCGCGCGTCGATCGGGGTGACCAGGACCTCGATGACGCCGCCGCAGGTCAGTCCGACGGCGAAGGCGTCCTCGTCGCTGTAGCCGAACCGTTCGAGGACGGTGTCGCCGTCCCTCAGCGCCTGGCGGCACAGCTCGTACACCGCTCCCTCGACACAGCCGCCGGAGACCGAGCCGAGGGCCCTTCCGCCGCTGTCGACGGCAAGGGCGGCGCCGGGGTCGCGCGGCGCGCTCCCGCCGACGGCCACGACGGTGGCCACGGCGAAGGACCGGCCCTCCTGGGCCCAGCGGTTCAGCTCCTCGGCGAGGTCAAGCATGCGCCGCTCCGGTATCGGCCGACAGGACGCGGTCGGGCCGGATGGGCAGGCTCCGGTGGCGGACGCCGGTCGCGTGCCAGACCGCGTTTGCGATCGCGGCCGCGGCGCCGACGATGCCGATCTCGCCGATGCCCTTGATCCCTACCGGGTCGTCCGGGTCCGGGTCGTCGATCCAGTCCGCCTCGATGAGCGGGACGTCCGCGTGCGTGGCGACGTGATAGCCCGCGAGGTCGGCACCCACGTGGCCGCCCGTGGCCGGGTCCCGGACCGCCTCCTCGTGCAGGGCCATGGAGATGCCCCAGATCATGCCCCCGAGGAACTGGCTGCGCGCGGTGAGGGGGTTGACCACGCGGCCTGCCGCGAAGACCCCGAGCATGCGCCGCACCCGTACCTCGCCGGTGGTGACGTCCACCGCGACCTCGGCGAACTGCGCCCCGAAGGAGTGCCGTTCCCTCTTCGCGAGGGCCCCGACGGCCTCGGCGGTGTCCGACCGTGCCGTGATCCCCTCCGGGGGGATGTCCGCCCCGAGGGCGAGCCGTTCCCGCAGCTCACCGGCCGCGATCGTGACGGCCCAGGCCCAGGAGCGGGTGCCCATCGAGCCGCCGGCGATCATCGCCGGTCCGAAGTCGCTGTCCCCGATCCGCACCCGCACGCGGTCCGGCGCCACGTCGAGCGCGTCGGCGGCGACCAGGGTGAGCGCGGTCCGCGCGCCCGTTCCGATGTCCGCGGCGGCGATGCGCACGGTGAAGGTGCCGTCCGGCTCGGCCGTGAGGGCCGCTGTGGACGGTGCGGCCCCGGCCGGGAAGGAGGCGGCCGCGGTGCCGGTGCCGAGCAGCCAGCGCCCGTCGCGCCGCAGCCCGGGGCGCGGATCCCGGTCCGCCCAGCCGAACCGGGAGGCGCCCTCGCGGAAGCAGGCGAGCAGGTTGCGGCTGCTGAACGGCAGTCCGGACACGGGACCGCGCTCGGGCTCGTTGCGTGCGCGCAGCTCGATCGGGTCGATCCCGCATTTCTCGGCGAGTTCGTCGAGCGCCGCCTCCAGCGCGAACGACCCCGGTGCCTCGCCCGGCGCCCGCATCCAGGTCGGGGTCGGCACGTCGAGCCGTACGACCCGGTTGGCCGTGTGATGGGCGTCGGCGTCGTACATGACCCGCGCCGGTGCGGCGCCCGGCTCGACGAACTCGTGCACGGTCGAGGTGAGGTTCAGGCAGCGGTGTTCCAGCGCGCGCAGCCGCCCCTGGGCGTCGGCGCCGAGCCGGACCCGCTGCGTCGTGGGACTGCGGTAGCCCGCCAGGGAGAACATCTGACGGCGGGTCATGACCACCCGGACCGGACGCTGGAGGACGGTCGCGGCCATCACGGCGCCCACTTGGTGGGCGCGGACGCCCTTGCTGCCGAAGCCACCGCCGACGTGCTCGGACCGCACCCGCACCGAGGCCGGGTCCAGCGAGAACAATTTCGCGAGGTCGCCCGCGACCCAGGTGGTGCCCTGGTTGGAGTCGACGACTTCGAGCCGGCCGCCGTCCCAGTGGGCCGTCGCCGCGTGGGGCTCCATCGGGTTGTGGTGCTCTTCGGGGGTGGTGTACTCGGCGTCCACGACGACGGTGGACGCCGCGAGCGCGGATTCCAGGTCGCCCTTCTCGGCCACCGCCGGCATATGACCGTCCACCGGGTAGGCGTCCGCACGTCCGGCGGAGAAGGCGACGTCGTGCGGTTCCTGCTCGTAGTGCACCACGAGCGCTTCGGCGGCCTCCCTGGCCTGCTCGGACGTCTCGGCGACGACCAGCGCGACCGGCCAGCCCCGGTGCGGCACCCGGTCGTGCTGGAAGAGGGCCGCGGTCGGGTCCGGCGGGACTCCGAGCAGACCGACGTAGTCGTTGTCGAGGCGGGGGGCGTTCTCGTGGTGCAGGACGGTGAGGACGCCCGGCATGTCGAGGACGGGGGCGGTCTCGACGGAGCGGACGCGGCCGCGGGTGACGGTGGACAGCACCAGCCAGCCGTGGGCGAGTCCGGCGAAGGGGATCTCCCCCGCGTAGCGGGCGGCCCCGGTGACCTTGTCCCTGCCCTCCACCCGGGTGTGCGCCGTACCGACGGAGCCCCGCGCCGTCGTGGTGCCGGTCGTGGCGGTGGTCATCGGGTGGCCTCCTCGGCGAGCTCGGTCAGCACGGCCACCACGAGATTGCGCATCAGCGTCACCTTGTATCCGTTGTGGGGCAGCGGCCTGGCCGCCGCCAGTTCGGCGTCCGCGGCGGCGGCGAACGTCTCTGCGCCGGCCGGTGCCCCGGTCAGCACCCGCTCGGCGGCCCGGGCCCGCCACGGCCGGGACGCGACCGCTCCGAGGGCCAGGCGCGCCTCGTGCACCACGCCGTCGCGGACGTCGAGCGCGGCGGCGAGGGAACCGATCGCGAACGCGTACGAGGCACGCTCCCGCACCTTGCGGTAACGGGAGCGGGCGGCGACCGGGGCGGGCGGCAGCGTGACTCCGGTGATCAGCGCGCCGGCCGGCAGGGCGGTCTCCCGGTGCGGGGTGTCGTCCACGGGCAGATAGAAGTCGGTGAGCGGCACCTGGCCCGGCCCGTCCGTGGTCTCGTACGAGACCACGGCGTCGAAGGCCGTCAGCGCCACGCCCATGTCCGAGGGATGGACGGCCACGCAGTGGTCGGAGGCGCCCAGGACGGCGTGGTTGTGGTGCTCGCCGACGAGGGCGGGGCAACCGCTGCCGGGATGCCGCTTGTTGCAGGGGCCGGTCACGTCGGTGAAGTAGCCGCAGCGGGTCCGCTGGAGCAGGTTGCCGCCGACCGTGGCCATGTTGCGCAGCTGCCCGGAGGCGCCGGCCAGCACCGCCTGCGCGAGCGCCGGGTAGCGGCGGCGGACTTCGGGGTGGGCCGCGAGGTCGCTGTTGGTGACGGTCGCGCCGATGCGCAGGCCGCCGTCCGGCGTCGGCTCGACCCGGTCCAGCGGAAGTTCACGCACGTCGACGAGGCGGGCGGGCCGCTCGACCCCGGTCTTCATCAGGTCGACGAGGTTGGTGCCGCCGGCGAGGAACCGCGCGTCCGGATCGGCGCCGAGCAGTGCGACCGCACCGGCGACGTCGGACGCCCTCTGATAGCCGAACTCCCTCATGCGACCGCCTCCGTGGCCTCGTCGGCCTCCGCCTGCACCGCGGCTGC
The DNA here is from genome assembly GCF_040644655.1 of Streptomyces sp. NPDC046931. NCBI lineage: Bacteria > Bacillati > Actinomycetota > Actinomycetes > Kitasatosporales > Streptomycetaceae > Streptomyces > Streptomyces sp. NPDC046931. The sequence goes on along the minus strand of NZ_JBEYWX010000033.1, from coordinate 50,258 downwards.
CCGGGTGACGGCCTGGACGATCGACACATAGGCGCCGCACCGGCACAGGTTGCCGCTCATCCGTTCCCGGATCTCCTCGGCCGTCAGGGGCGGCGGGCCCGCTTCGGGGCGTACGTCGTCGGTGACGGCACTGGGCCAGCCCGCAGCGTGCTCCTCGACCACCGCGATGGCCGAGCAGATCTGCCCCGGTGTGCAGTAGCCGCACTGGTAGCCGTCGAAGTCGAGGAACGCCTGCTGGACCGGGTGCAGCCGCTCGCCGTCGGCAACGCCCTCGATGGTGGTGATCTCGCGTCCCTCGGCAGCCACCGCGAGGTGCAGACAGGAGACCGCCCGGCGCCCGTCGAGCAGGACCGTGCACGCACCGCACTGTCCCTGGTCACAGCCCTTTTTGGTACCCGTGAGATCGAGGCGCTCGCGCAGGGCGTCGAGCAGGGTGGTGCGGTGGTCGACGGTCAGCGTGTACTTCTCGCCGTTGACGTTCAAGGTGACGGCGCTGTGCGTCGGCGCGGGGGCTGGGCCCATGATCAGCCTTCTTTCGCATATGCGGTACCCGGAACGCGTTCGAGGGGGGCGGTCCGGCAGGCAGACGATTCAGGAGACGGGGAGATGGCGCTTGTACGGGGCGGTGCACTTCGGGAACATGCGCGAGGCACGGCAGGAGTTCCGGCGGCGACGGCCTGAGCCGGTGCCGCCGACCGCTTCGCCGCTATGGTGGAGCCAACCGGACAGCTGTCCGCTACATGGAGAAACGTAACGGACAGCTGTCCGCTTAGCAAGACCGGGTTCGGCCGGGAGCCTGGGAGGAGGACGAGTGCAGCAGAAGAAGGACACACCTCAGCGCTCGGACGCGCAACGCAATCGCGAACGCATCCTGGACGTGGCCCTGGCCGAGCTGACCCACTCCGCGGAGGTCCCGCTGAGCGTGATAGCCAAGAAGGCGGGCGTCGGACAGGCCACGTTCTACCGCAACTTCCCCAGTCGCGAGGCGCTCGTCCTCGAGCTCTACCGCTATGAGATGCAGCAAGTCGCCGACAGAGCGGCCCAGTTGCTCGGGAGCCTGGAGCCCGACCGGGCCCTGCGCGAGTGGATGGACCGCCTCGCGGAGTTCGCCATGGCCAAGGCCGGCCTGGCGGACGCGATCCGCCAGGCCACCAGCACCCCGGGGGGCCTGACGAAACCGGGACACGCCCCGGTCACCGCCGCGGCGCAGCTCCTGCTCCGCGCCAACGAGGAGGCGGGCACGATCCGCCCGGGCGTCACCGCGGACGACTTCCTCCTGGCCATCGCCGGCCTCTGGCAGATCGACCCCTGCGGGGACTGGCAGCCGCGGGTCACCCGGCTCCTGGACCTCGTCATGGACGGGCTGCGCGCGGGGGCGCCGGGGAGGTGAGCGGCTCTCGCGAGTGATCGGAGCCGCCCGACGGCAATTGCGTCGACAGCCCCCTCCGCGCCCGGCAGAGTGGACGCCCGTGACGAGCAGTGAGCTGTGGACCCGTGCGGACGCCGAGCGCTACGACGCCGAGGAGAACGAGATGTCCTCGGCTGCCGTTCTCGAACCGACTCTCGCCTTCCTCGCCGAACTCGCCGGAGACGGCCGGGCACTGGAGTTCGCCATCGGAACCGGGCGAGTCGGCGTCCCGCTCCGGGAACGCGGCGTGCCGGTGGTGGGCATCGAACTGTCCGAGCACATGGCGGCCGTCCTGCGGCGCAAGATGGACGAGCACACGCTTCCGGTCGCCATCGGGGACATGGCCACGACCGTCGTCCCGGGCGAGTTCACCCTGGTCTATCTCGTCTACAACACCATCTCGAACCTGCTCACCCAGGACGAGCAGGTCGAGTGCTTCCGCAACGCCGCACGTCATCTGACGCCCGGCGGCCGATTCGTCATCGAACTGGGCGTGCCGCCGCTGCGGCTGCTGCCGCCCGGCCAGGTCGCGGTGCCGTTCGACGTCTCCGAGCGGCATCTGGGCTTCGACACCTTCGACCTGGTCGAGCAGATTCTTGTCTCCCATCACCTCACCCGCGACGGCGACGGCGACTACCGCCGCGACAACTCCCGGCACCGGTACGCCTGGCCGGCGGAACTCGACCTGATGGCACGGCTCGCGGGGCTGGAGCGGGAACGGCGCGTCGCGGACTGGGACGGGGCGCCGTTCACCCAGGACTCCACGAAGCACATCTCCGTGTGGCGCAAGCCGGCCTGAGGGCCTTCCACCACCGGCCGTGCCGTCCCAGTAGACCGGCGGTGCCGTCTTCGCGCCCGTGGACCTCCTGTGCCGCTCAGAGGCTGCCGTCGACGCGCAGCGCGTCGCCGGTGTCCAGGCCGACGCGGGAGGCCAGGACGAGAGCATCCTCGAAGGTGACGTCCTTTCCGGCCAGACGGACGGCGGCCAGGGTGGGCGGGACCCTGCCCTGGTCGAGCAGCGTGGCCCACTGCCGCTGGGTAAGAGCGAGGTAGCGCAGGTTCGCCAGGCCCGCGAGGACGGTCAGATCGGGGATTTCGGCGCCGGACAGGTCGAGCCCGTGCAGATTGGGGGCGGTACGCAACGGAGTGAGGTCGACCGGCGCGGTGGCGCTCAGGTCGAGGGAGGCCAGGTGACGGTGGCCTGCGAGCGGAGTGAGGGCACCGCCGTCGAGGGTGACACGGAGGGACTCGACGGGCAGATCGCGCACAGGCGTCAGGTCGGCCGTGACGGAGCGGTTGAGGTGCAGGCGGAGCAGGCCGGGCGCGGCGGTGAGCGGGCTGAGGTCGACGATGCCGGTCGCGTCGTTGACATGGATGGCCTGGAGGGTGGGCGGAACCTCGTCGGGGATGCCGCCGATGATCTGCTGGGTGCCGACGCCGCAGGCGGCTCGGCGCAGGGAGATGTGGTCTTCGTACTTCTCGTAGGAGCCCTGCTCCAGCATTTCGAGGTGCTGCTGGAGCAGCGAGGTGATGGAGTCGGCGATGTACACGGGGCCGTCGTCGTAGTCGCGGCCCGTGGCGATGATCTGGCCGGGTCGCCCGTCGCGGGCCGGGTCCATGTCGACGGCGAGGTAGTTGCCGTCCTCGCTGGTGGCGAAGCGGATCCATCCAGGGTGCCCTCCGCAGCGGCGGACGGTGTCCGCGGGGGTGGTCTCGAAGACCACGGCGTCCCATTCCAGGTCCCAGCCGAACCAGGGCCGGTCCTGCCACTCGCGACCGTCGGTGTACTCGGCGACCAGGCTCTGAAGGGAAAGCCAGGCGTTGTTCTCGATCAGGCAGCGGTGCCGGTACCCGATACCGTCGCCGTCGGCGATCAGGTACAGCGCCCGCAGGTCGGCGGGCAGCGGGCGCCCGATGCGGCGTTCGGCTTCGTCGAGCGCGGCCACGGTGACGGGCGGGGGCAGTTCCTCGGCCTGTCCGAGGATGGCGGCGCGCCGCTCGAGGTAGGCACGGAACCCCGTCGCGGCCCGCTCCGGGTCGCCGGCCGGGGCGGCGGTGCCGGCCTGCTGGCGCAGGCCTGGCTGCGGCAACCGGTAGCCGGGGTCCAGGACGACCTCGTACCCGCCGCCCGATCCGGTCACGCGGCCCACGGCGTCCCTGAAGAGGACGAGCCGGTACTCACCGGAGGGCCGGCAGTCGATCTCCCAGCTGACGGGGTCCCAGCCACGCTCGTCGCGTATCACCTCCGCAAGCTGCATCAGGCGGGAGTGCATCTCGGGCAGGCCCATGGGGGCGCGCGTCCCGGGGACGGTGTAGCCGCCTGTCATTCCGCTTCCGCCACGGCCTGCGCGCCCTGAGAGCAGGGCCCGTGTCCACCCCTTCGGCGCGTGCGTGACGATCTGTTCGGCCATGCCGCGGGCGGCCTGCTCGATCATGTGCTGCTGCTCCCGTTCCGTCGACTGCGGCGGCCATCCTGGCAGGCACCGCTGACAACCGCCGCCGCCGACGGGGTCGGCCGGCGGGGCGGCGGCATACGGCGGCGGAGCAGCAGAAGGGTCGAGGGACTGCGCACCGACGTCCGCACCCAGCACGATGATCGAAGGCTGTGAGGAACCCGCAGCGAGCTGTGCTATCGTTGCAGCGTTGCAGTTGTGGTACCCATGAACCTATGTGCGCCTGACAGGAATGTTTCCCCTGCAGGCGCATTATTTGTTTTTCCGGCATCTCCGGATGGGGCCTCTGCCTACAGAACGGAGAAGGTCATGGCACAGGGAACCGTGAAGTGGTTCAACGCTGAAAAGGGTTTCGGCTTCATCGCGCAGGACGGCGGCGGGCCCGACGTCTTCGCCCACTACTCGAACATCGCGACCCAGGGCTTCCGTGAGCTCCAGGAGGGCCAGCGGGTCTCCTTCGACGTCACGCAGGGCCAGAAGGGCCCCCAGGCGGAGAACATCCTCCCCGCCTGATCGCCGGACGCGTATCCGCTCACCGGGGTCCGCACCGTCATGGTGCGGACCCCGGTTTGTGCTGTTTTCAGGAAGGCAGATAACTGCATGTCCCGCAGGCCCCAGAAGCCGAACCGGCGCCCCTCGTCACCCCCACCGTCCGCGTCGCCGCCAAGGGAATTCCGGCTGCCGGAAAGCACGACACCCGCGCTCCCCGCCGTCGAGGACTTCGCCGGTCTGGACATGCCCGCGGGGCTGCTGAAGACCCTCACCGCGCAAGGCGTCACCACGCCCTTCCCCATCCAGGCCGCCACGCTGCCCAACTCGCTCGCCGGCCGTGATCTGCTGGGACGGGGACGCACCGGCTCCGGCAAGACCCTCGCGTTCGGGCTTGCGCTCCTGGCCCGCACGGCCGGACTGTGCGCGGAGCCCAAGGCACCCCTCGCCCTCGTGCTGGTGCCCACCCGTGAACTCGCCCAGCAGGTGACCGACGCGCTGACTCCCTACGCGACGGCGGTCAACCTCCGCCTGGCCACCGTGGTCGGCGGGCTGTCCATCACCAAGCAGGCCGCAGCGCTCCGGCGCGGCGCGGAAGTGCTCGTGGCGACTCCCGGCAGGCTCAACGACCTCGTGGAACGCGGGGACTGCGTGCTCGGCAGCGTACGCGTCACAGTGCTGGACGAAGCCGACCAGATGACCGACATGGGCTTCCTGCCGCAGATCACCAAGCTGATCCAGCAAGCACGGCCCGACGGACAGCGCATGCTCTTCTCGGCCACCCTGGACCGCAACATCGACCGCCTGGTGCAGCGGTTCCTGACCGACCCCGTGGTGCACTCCGTGGACCCGTCCGCGGGGGCGGTGACCACCATGGCGCACCACGTGCTCCACGTCCTGGACGAGACCGACAAGAAGGCCGTCACCACGCGCATCGCGGCCCGTGACGGCCGGGTCATCCTGTTCCTCGACACCAAGAGGTCCGCCGACCGGCTCGCCAAACGGCTCCTGGCCGTCGGTGTCCGGGCGGCGGCACTGCACGGAGGCCGCTCCCAGCCGCAGCGGAACCGCACCCTGGAACAGTTCAAGAATGGCCAGGTCACCGCGCTGGTGGCGACGAACGTCGCGGCCCGGGGCATACACGTCGACGACCTCGACCTCGTCGTGAACGTCGATCCCCCCACCGACCACAAGGACTACCTGCACCGGGGAGGACGCACGGCCCGCGCCGGCGGCTCCGGCAGTGTGGTCACATTGGTCCTGCCCGACCAGAAGCGGGACGTCACCCGGCTGATGTCGGACGCGGGCATCCGCCCCCGAACGGCCCGCATCACGTCGAGCGACGCGGAACTGGCCACCATCACCGGCGCTCGCGAGCCCTCCGGCGTGCCCGTCACCATCGAGGTCCCCCAGCCTGCGACACCGACGGCGTCCCGCCCGGAGCGGAAGGCCGGCACCGAGCCCGGCAAGCGGTCCGGCCGCCGGCGAAAGGGCGGCAACGCAGCGGCGACAGATGCTGCCACCAGCACGAGGGACCGGGGATCGAACCGCCGGACCGCGGCCGGGGCAGCAGTAGCCGGCGGTCCTTCCGCAAGCAGCCGACACGGCTCCGCTCGCCGCACGGGGGCCGACAGGGCCACGGAGGGTGATGCCGGCTCGGGCCGCCGCAGTTCCGACCGCCGGGCCGGGGGCGGGGCGGCGAGCGGCGCCGCCTCCGGCAAGGTTGTCCGCGGATCCGGCGGGCGGGCAGCGGCCCGCGGCGCTATGGGCGACCGCGTCCCCGGCCGCCGAGGCGGCCGCGGCACCTCCGCGCCCTAGCTCGGATCACGCCAGCCTGCCCCTTGTGGCCGGCATGATCGGTGCCGTCCGGCGCGTACTGGCGCAGGGCGGCACCCAGCTTGATCGTGCGCTCGCCGCTCTCGCTCTTCCAGCCGCTTCGCGCCGAGCATGGGCGCCAGACGGAGCCGGACGTGCGCCTCGTACTCGTCGTACGTGCCGAGCTTCCGCCGGAGTTGATCACGTCCAGGTGCTTCGCCGACTTGGCGGGCACGGGTACGGAAACGTGTCACACCGGCGCAATCACCCCATCAACACATTCGGCGCGGCCGGAAGTCGCCGCTACCGTCTGGTCACACGCATCAGCCAAGGAAGCTCAGCCGCACCTGACGGTCGGGGTTGTCCCTGTTCGTGTCCACCAGGCACACCGACTGCCAGGTTCCGAGCTCCAGCCGGCCGCCGACGACCGGGAGGGTCGCGTGGGGCGGGACGAAGGCCGGCACGACATGGTCACGGCCGTGGCCGGGGCTGCCGTGGCGGTGCTGCCAGCGGTCGTCGGCCGGGAGCAGCGCATGGAGTGCGGCGAGGAGGTCGTCGTCGCTGCCGGAGCCGGTCTCGATGATCGCGACGCCGGCGGTGGCGTGCGGCACGAAGACGTTCAGAAGACCGTCGCGGCCCGCCGCCGCCTCACGCAGGAAGGCCTCGCAGTCCCGGGTGAGATCGACGACCGTCTCACCGGAACCGGAGGCGATGTTCAGGACGCGGGTGCTGAAGGCATCGGGCATGTCTTCATCCTCACCCATGTCACCGGGTCCATACCTGGTCTCACCCATGTCACCGAGTCCGCACCGGGTCGATCATCCGTCCAGTGGCACACCCCGACTCCGCGCGCCGCACCCGCGTGCCCCGCCGCGTGCGCCGGCCCCGCCGCCTGCGCCAGGCCCATGGCCCCGTCCCGGTAACGGCTGCCGGGCGCCAGGGAAGATCTCCACCCCCGGCACGGTTGGTAGAACCGTGAACAACATCGAGGTGCACGAACTCGACGTGGTCGTCATAGGCGCCGGTCAGGCCGGACTGTCCAGCGCCTATCACCTGCGGCGCACCGGTTTCGAGCCGGACCGCGACTTCGTCGTGCTCGACCACGCTCCCGGGCCGGGCGGCGCCTGGCAGTTCCGCTGGCCTTCGCTGACGTTCGCCGAGGTCCACGGGATGCACGCGCTGCCGGGCATGGAGCTGACGGACGCGGACCCGGCGCGGCCGTCGTCCGAGGTCGTCAGCGAGTACTTCGACCGCTATGAGCGCGCCTTCGGCCTGCGCGTACGGCGGCCAGTCGACGTCCGGGCCGTGCGCGAGGGCACGGGCGGGCGGCTGCTGGTCGAGACGTCGGCCGGGACCTGGGCGCCGCGTGCGCTGATCAACGCGACGGGGACCTGGGACCGGCCCTTCTGGCCACGCTGTCCCGGGCAGGAGACCTTCCGCGGGCGGCAGTTGCACACCGCCCAGTACCCCGGCCCGCAGGAGTTCGCCGGACGGCGGGTGGTCGTCGTCGGTGGCGGCGCGTCCGGTACCCAGCATCTGATGGAGATCGCCCCGTATGCCGCCGCGACCACCTGGGTGACCCGGCGCGTCCCGGTGTTCCGGGAGGGTCAGTTCACCGAAGAGGTGGGGCGGGCGGCCGTCGCGCTCGTGGAGGAGCGGGTGCGGCAGGGGCTGCCGCCGAGGAGTGTGGTGTCGGTCACCGGGCTGCCCCTCAACGATGCGATCCGGCAGGCGATCGAGGACGGGATCCTGGACCGGCAACCGGTGTTCGAGCGGATCGTGCCGGACGGGGTGGAGTGGGACGACGGGCGGCACGTGGACGCGGATGTGATCCTGTGGGCGACCGGCTTCCGGGCGGCAATCGACCATCTCGCCCCGCTGCGGCTGCGTGAGCCGGGCGGCGGCATCCGGGTGGACGGCACCCGCGCGGTCTCCGACCCTCGGATCCACCTGGTCGGTTACGGGCCATCGGCGAGCACGATCGGTGCCAACCGCACGGGACGCGCGGCCGTACGGGACATCAGGCGACTGCTGGCGGGCGAAGCGGCCGCCGTGGCCTGAAAGAGCAGCGGTGGCGGCCGGCACCGTCCGGCACCTGCCGGGTGGCCGCGGGTTCACCCCACGCGGCACCTACTTCCCGGCGCGCAACCGGTTGAATTCGGCGACGTTCCGCTGCTGCTCCTCGTAGCTCGCCGTGAACCGTGTGTCGCCCGGCTTGACCGTGACGAAGTACAGCCAGTTGCCCGGCGCGGGGTTGAGCGTGGCACGCATCGCGGCCTCGCCCGGATTGGAGATCGGTGTCGGCGGCAGGCCCATGCTGCGATACGAGTTGTAGGGGCTGTTGATCCTCGTGTCGCTCAGGGTGGTTTTGAGCGTGGAGCGCTTCAGCGCGTAGTTGAGGGTGGAGTCCATCTGGAGCGGCATGCCCCGCTCCAGGCGGTTGAAGATCACGCGGGCCACCTTGGCCATATCGGCCTTGGTCGCCGCCTCGGCCTGCACGATGCTGGCCACGGTCACGGTCTGATAGCCGGTCAGGGCGCGGCGCGGGGCACCTGCGGTGATCGTACTGCGGCCGAGCCTCTTGTTCGCCAAGTCGACCATGTACCGCAGTACGGACTCGGGGGTCGCCCCCTCGGGGAGCGGATACGAGGCCGGGAAGAGGTAGCCCTCGGGGTTGCCCCGAGCGGCCCGCGGCAGCTTCAGGTGTGCTTCGGGCAGGGACTTCCTCGTCGAACCAGGCGGCAGCCGCAGGGCCTTGTCGAGCGCCGCGTAGATCTGGCCCGCACGCCAGCCCTCCGGGATCACGAGGCTGCGGCCCGGGGCCTTTCCGTCGCTGAGCGGAGTCACCAGCGGCACGGTCACGGCGGCGGCCGCCACGGCGAGCCCGGTCGCGACGAGGGCGGCCCGGCTCCCCCGCGTCAGTCCCGTCTGCTTGCGTGGCGGAGTGGTCGTCTGCATGGCCGCACAGTATCCCGACAACTGTCAAAAACCTGGCATATCGTCACCTAGTCGACTCCAGTCGGGCGTCCCGCCGGACAAGGGCCGCATACCGGCCGTCGAGCTCCAGCAGCTCCTCGTGCGTGCCCCGTTCGACCGTGCGCCCGGAGTCGAGGACCACGATCTGGTCGGCATCCCGGATGGTGGACAGCCGGTGGGCGATGGTCAGCGTGGTCCGGTCGGCCGACAGGGCGTCGATGGCTTCCTGAACCGCGTGCTCGGTCCGGGTGTCGAGGGCACTGGTCGCCTCGTCGAGAATGAGGACCGGCGGATCGCGCAGGATCGTGCGGGCGATGGCGAGCCGCTGCTTCTCGCCGCCCGAGAAGCGATGTCCGCGCTCACCGACGATCGTGTCGTACCCGTCGGGCAGTGCCGCGATGTGGTCGTGGATCTGGGCGGCCTTCGCCGCGGCGTACAGCTCCTCGTCGGTCGCGTCCGGCTTCGCGAAGCGCAGGTTGTCGGCGACCGAGGCGTGGAAGAGGTACGTCTCCTGGGAGACGACACCGACCGCCCGAGCGAGCGTGTCGAAGTCCAGGTCCCGGACGTCGACTCCGTCGAGCGTGACCCGCCCGCCCGTCACGTCGTACAGCCGCGGCACCAGATAGCTGAGCGTGGACTTTCCGGACCCGGTGGGGCCGACGACGGCGAGGCCGGTGCCCGCCGGAACGGTGATGCCGATGTCCTTGAGGATCGGGCCGCTCTTGTCGTCGTAGTGGAACTCGACGCCCTCGAAGCGGATCTCGCCCTTGATCTGGTCGAGACGGACCGGGTCGTCGGGCTCGCTGATGTCGATGGGCAGGTCGAGGTACTCGAAGATGCGCTGGAAGAGCGCGAGCGAGGTCTGGATCTGCACACCGGTGGACAGCAGGCTCACGGTCGGCCGGAACAGGCCCTGCTGGAGCGAGACGAACGCCACCAGCGTGCCGATCGAGATGGACGGACCGCCGACCCGGAGCGCGATGCCCGCGGTCCAGTAGATGACGGCCGGCATGGCGGCCATCACGATGGCGATCACGGCCATGCGCCAGCGGCCCGCCATGTTCGACTTCACCTCGAGGTCGACCAGACCCTCCGACTCGCTCGCGAAGGACTCGGTGAGCGAGTCGGCGCGGCCCATGGTGCGGCCGAGCAGGATGCCGCTGACGGAGAGCGACTCGGTGACGGTGGCGGCCATCGCGGCCATCTGCTTCTGACGCTGGGTGGCGATCTTCTTGCGTTCGTTTCCGACGCGGCGGCTGATCCAGACGAACAGCGGCAGCAGGAGCAGCGAGACGACGGTGAGCCGCCAGTCGAGGGCGACCATCGCGACGATGGTCGCGACCACGCTGGTGAGGTTCGAGACCAGGGAGGTCGCGGTGGAGGTGACGGTCGCCTGCATGCCACCGATGTCGTTGGCGATGCGGGACTGGACCTCGCCCGTGCGGGTGCGGGTGAAGAAGGCGAGCGACATGCGCTGAAGCCGTCCGTAGACGGCGGTGCGCAGATCGTGCATGACGCGCTGGCCGACCGTCGTGGAGATGAGGGTCTGCAGCACGCCGAAGACGCTGGTGACGACGGCGCTCAGGATCATGCCGAGGGCGAGCAGACTCAGCAGTCCGGTCCGGCCCTGCGGAATCGCTACGTCCAGGATTTCCTTGAGCAGGAACGGCGTGGCGACGGAGACCAGCGAAGCGGCGCCGACCAGCAGGCCCACGACGGCGAGGCGGCCGCTGTACGGCTTGAAGAGCCTGAGGACGCGGCGCACCTGCCGCGGCCGTTCGGACGAGCCGTCAGAGGACGGGCTCCAGGCGGGTTGATCGGGATGCATGGGCTCCTACGGAGGTCGGGCAGCGCTCGGGGTGCGGCGACGCTGCAGGCGTCGGGACGGTGATGCGGGATCGGTACGACGGCAGTGCGGACGATCGATAACGGATCTTAGCTCATTGTTACCTATATTCACAATGAATGAGGTCCTGATATTGTTCCCGTATGACCATCGCCGACCCCGACGGCCTGCTCGCCGAGCAACTGCTGCGGCTCACCCGCCGCGTGCACCGCATCCAGAAGCGTCATCTGGAGCGGTGCGGCCTGGGTATCACTCCGGCCCAGTCCCGGCTGCTGCGCACGCTCGCCCACTTCGGTTCGCCGCCCCGCATGGCGGATCTGGCCGAGCGTCTGGAGGTCGTGCCCCGGGCGGTTACCACCCTGGTCGACGGCCTGGAGGCGAGCGGCAGGGTGCGCCGGGTACCCGACCCCAGCAATCGGCGGGTGATCCGGATCGAGGTCACGGACCGGGGCCGAGAGGCGCTGCGCGCACTGCGCGGCGCACGCAGATCCGCGGCGGAGGAGATCCTGGCCCCCCTGACGGAGGAGCAGCGCGAGGTGCTCGGAGGTCTGCTGGACACGCTGATCGACGGCGGTGACGCTCCCTCCGTACCCGGAGGGGAGCGGCACTGCTGACCGCCCGCGCAGACGCCTGAACCTCGCGCACCGCATGCGACGGGCGGCGCTCCCGCTCCGTACCGCCGGAGCGGGAGCGCCCACTTCGTTCAGCCGTCGTAGCGGTCCTCGGTGAGCACTCCCTGAACCGTCGTCAGCCGCCGGTCGTAGCAGCCCCGCGAGCCGTACAGCCGGTAGCGCTCGCTCGTAGTACCGACCGCGTACCGCTGGTCACGCGGCACATTGGTGGTGTAGGTGGCGTCCCCGGTGTAGGTGTCGTCGAGCCGGGACCACGCGCCGCGGCGGCCGTCTCGGGTCTCGACGGCCGCGGCCCGGTCCCCGAGCGTCAGGACGGTGCGCAGCCGGCCGTCCGCGCCGACGGCCGTGGCACCGTTCATCGTGTACGTACGGTGCGTTCGTGTGGTGCGGGCCGGGCCGGGTCCGGCGACGGTGACCGACTCGTCGTCCGTCCAGGTGGCGTCGAGGCTGTCCATGTCCTCGCCGCCGGTCCAGCGGTGCACGGAGGTGTTCGCCAGTGCCCGGCCGACGGTGGTGGCCACCCGGCCGTGCGAGGTGTCGAGATATCCCGCGATCGTGAGCCGGTGACCGCCCTCGGCATCCAGCCGGTTCTCCGTGCCCGGGGTGTAGACCGGGGAGCCGACGGGATCGCCCGCCTGATGGACGGTGAGCCTCCCGGTGACGCGCGTGCTCTTCGCGTCCTGCCAGACCAGGATGTTCACGGGGGTGCTCCAGCCGGTCTGCCCGGCGGGCACACCCACGACGGAGACCTCGACCCGGTGCGGTCGGCCGTCGTCGAGGATCCCGGCGAACGGCGTCAGGTCATAGGTGATCGGCTTGACGTCGAAGGCGCGCGGCCCCGGGATCACGTACCAGAGGAAGGGATTGGACCAGCCTCCGGTCCACACGGTCGGGAAGGGCGCCGCGATACCGGCGAGTCGGCCGTCGACCGTGATCTGCACCTCCCGGTAGGGGCCGCCCGTCGCCTTGCAGGAGTACGGCGCCGAGTCGGGCACGGTGAGATACCAGAACTCCTCGCAGCCACCGCCCGAGCCGGTGGCGTACACCTCGGCGACGATGCGTTCGCTGTTGCGGGGCGTGGTCAGGGTGCCGTCCTGGAGGGTGAGGACACGGTCGGGGGTGCGGGCGGGCCTGCCCTTGTAGAACGTGAGCGTGACCTTGACGTCGATGACCCCGGTGTAGGTGTCGTCGACGACGTTGCCGATGAGCATCTCCACGTCACGGCTCTTGCGGAACGTGTCGCTGTAGCGGGTGACGTCCTTCTCGACGGACCACTCGATCCCGTCCGGCGACGGCTCCGGCGTGGACGTACGGAAGATCTCGACACCGCCGACGTGCAGATGACCGAGGCGGTCGAACTGCCGTCCCTTCACCTTGCCGTCGAGGCGCAGCACGACCTTGCTCCAGCGGTCGCCGCAACCGCTCGGCGGGGTGTACGTGCCCCGGTACGGAGTGAAGTCCCGGAACTGCGTCTCGGCGAGGGTGACCTCGCAGGAAGGGGAGTCCGGCCGCGCGACCGGCGGGGCCGCGGTCAGCGGGTCGTGCCAGTCGGTTCCGAATTCGGCGGGCGGGGTCGCGGCGGCCGAGGGGTTTGCGGCCGATGCTGGGTCCGCTCCGAGGAGGAGACTCACCGTCAGAGCCACGCCGGTGAGCATGGACATGATTATCCGGCTTCTCATGTCCCGTGTTTCTACGGGGAGTCGACTCAGCCCGCAATGAGGCCGCGACGAGCACCCCGGAACACTCGATCGCGGTGCACCCTCATCCGGCGGACCGACTAGGCCTTCAGGGCCTCCCTGTCCCCCATCACCACCACGGGATGCCGGTCCGGGTCGAGCGTCCGCAGCAGGTACTCCATCCCGGATTCGGGCAAGGTGACGCATGCCGACGTACCGTCACCGTGGTCCACATGCAGCCAGATGCCGCCGCCCCTTTCGGCGCCCTCGGGCCGGGTCGGATCGTTCGGCGGAGTGCCTCTGAGCCGGTTGTAGTCGATGGCGATGACGTAGTCGAAGTCGTGCCGGTGCGCCTCGCCCCAGTTCTGCGGCACCTCGTAGGACTTTCCCTGGTCGTACGGAAGCCGGGTGCCCGGGTCGTCCAGGACCCCGCCGGCATCGCTGAGCGTGAACACACCCACAGGGGTGCGCAGATCGTCCTCGTGGTGGTCCGTCGTCCAGCCCTTCCGGCCGTTGTGGCCCCGCCACCGCCCGGCCTCGTACCAGGTGTCGCCATCGTCCTTCTCAAAGAGCACGAGGGTGGACTCCGGCGAGTCCTCGTCGTCGCCGTAGACCGCCAGAACCTGGCTCGACGCGTCGGGGACTAGCCGGTACAGCCGGTCGCCGACGCCCGGGACACGCCCCGGGTCGGCTGTGGAGTCGGATGTCGCCGTGGGACTCGGATCCGCCCGGTACGGCGACGTTCGTCCGGTGAATCCCTCGTCCGACGACGGCACACCTCCCCCGGCAGCCCCCGGATCCGCCGACGGCCCCACTCCGCCCGCACGCCCCGGGTCCGCCGACGGCGTGACGCCCCCCGCAGGCCCCGGATCCGCCGACGGCCCCACTCCGCCCGCACGCCCCTGGCCCGCCGACGGCGTTACGCCACCCCCAGCCCCCGGGTCCGCCGACGCCGCGCCTCCCCCGGGGCGCCCCGGATCCGCCGTCCGGACGGACGCACCGCCGGCACTGTTTCCCGGGCCACCACCCGCCGCGGCGTGGCCACCGGCTTCCCAACCGCCGCACGCCGACAGGGACATCACCAGCACGCCGCAGGCCGCCGCCACGGCTCGCGTGCGCACCGCACCGCACACCTCACCCGTACCCATGCGACATATCGTCACATTATCTGCTTAATAAGGGCTTTCCTGTCCCAGCTTTTCACCCGCCTGCCGCAGGGGCCGGATCCGGTCGTCCGAGCCGGAAAACCGTTTGCCTTCACCCACCGTCCGAGGCGACTCTGTCACGGCTTGTCACGGGCCTGGTCGACGTGCGGGGACACGCGCCGACCCGTGCACCGCACCGCAGCCCCGTCCAATCCCTGACACGAGCCACTGGGACGCCATGCAGATTCAAGATCTTCCGTATCCGGACCCGGGTGTGCCGGACGCCCGCTCGGGTCCCCGATTCCTGTGGTGGCTCGGCCGGAACCAACTCGGCGGACAGCTCAAGGCCCTCGCCTGGGGGCTGCTGCACTTCCTGTCCGTCTCCGGCATGCCGTTCTGTGTCGGTCTCGCCGTCCAGGCGGTCGTCGATCACTCGGGCACCCGGCTCGCTCTGACCGGAGGGCTGCTCCTGCTGTGCGGCGCGGGCATCACGCTGGGCGACACCATGCTGCACCGCACCGCGGTCACCAACTGGATCACCGCGGCCGCACGGGTCCAGCAGCTCCTGGCCCGCCGGACGGCCCAGCTCGGTTCCGCACTGACCCGACGCGTCGCGGCCGGTGAGGTCGTGGCCGTATCCACCGGCGACGTGGAGAGGATCGGCTGGTTCGTGGAGGCCGTCTCCCGCTTCAGCGCAGCGGCCCTCACCATCGTGGCGGTATGCGTCGGGCTCGTCGTATACCAGCCCGCGCTCGGAGTCGTCGTGGCCGTGGGCGTGCCGGTGCTGGCGCTCGCCGTGCTGCCGCTGCTGCCCCGGGCGACCCGGCGGGCCGACACCCAGCGCGAGAAGGCGGGCCGGGCCACCGAACTGGCCTCGGACACCGTCGCGGGTCTGAGGGTGCTGCGAGGTATCGGCGGCGAGGAACTGTTCCTGGAGCGCTACCGCAGGGCCTCTCAGGAGGTCCGCGCCGCGGCCGTGCGCAGCGCCAGGATGTGGTCGCTGATCTCGGCGATCCAGGTGCTGCTCCCGGGGCTGCTGATGATCGCGGTCGTCTGGCGCGGTGTGCAGCTGGCACACGAGGGCCGGATCGCCGTGGGTGAGCTGGTCACCGTGTACAGCGCCGTCATGCTGCTCACCTACCCGCTGCGGCACTTCGAGGAGATCGCCATGGCGTACTCCTTCTCACGTCCGTCCGCCCGGCGTGCGGCCGGGGTGCTGTCGCTGCGACGGGCCACCGAACCCGCGGGTTCCCATGAGGCCGGCGTACCGGACGGGGACCTGTACGACCCACGGACCGGGCTGCTCGCGCCCGCGGGGCGGCTCACGGCCGTGGTCTGCGGCGACCCGGACGCGGCGGGAGTGCTGGCCGAGCGGCTGGGCGGGCACCCTGCGGAGAGCGCGGAGACGCACGTCTCGGTGCTTCTCGGCGGTGTGCCGCTGGACCAGCTGCCGCTCGACTCCGCACGCACCGCGGTCCTCGTCCAGGACAAGGACCCGGTGCTGTTGTCGGGCTCCCTGCGCGAACTGCTCGACGTACCGGCCTCGGGTGCGGTCGGCGCCCGGGAGGCGCTGGCCGCAGCGCAGTGCGGCGATGTTCTGGACGCCCTCGTACAGGGGTCGCCGGGGGCCGCGGACCCGATGGAGGCGCGGATCACCGAGCGCGGCCGGTCGCTGTCCGGAGGCCAGCGCCAGCGGCTCGCCCTGGCCCGGTCGCTGATCACCGACCCGCAGGTTCTCGTCCTGGACGAACCGACGTCGGCCGTCGACTCGCACACCGAGGCGCGGATCGCCGAAGGGATCCGGAAGCTGCGGGCGGGCCGTACGACGGTCGTGTTCACCTCGTCGCCGCTGCTCCTGGACCACGCGGACCACGTCGTGCTGGTGCACGAGGGCGAGGTATCGGCGGTCGGTCTGCACCGTGACCTGGTGCGCGACGAGCCCCGGTACCGCGCGGTCGTGACCCGGGAGACCGACGCCGAGGCCGCGGCAGGCAGCGCCGTGCTCGCCGAACTGGAAGAGCTGGAAGAACTGGAAGGGATCGAGGAGAGCGCATGATCGGCGTGGCGCCCCCCGCGTACGACCCGGCGGCCCAGACGGCGGCGAGCACTCTGCCGGTCGGCGCCCCCGCGACCGTACGCGCCTATGTGGCCGAACTGTTCCGCCGGCACCGCCGGGCCTTCCTGCTCCTGATCGCCGTCAACACGGTCTCCGTCGTCGCGTCGATGGCGGGCCCCTATCTGCTGGGCGGCCTCGTGGAACGCCTGTCGGACGGCGCGCGGGAACTCCACCTGGAGCGCACCGCCGCGCTCTTCGTCCTCGCCCTTGTGATCCAGACCGTGTTCGTACGGCTGGTACGCCTGCGCGGGGCCGTGCTCGGCGAGCACATGCTCGCCGATCTGCGTGAGGACTTCCTGGTGCGGGCGGTGGGGCTGCCGCCGGGGGTCCTGGAGCGGGCCGGGACCGGCGATCTGCTGTCCCGGATCACCACCGACATCGACCGGCTGGCCAACGCGATGCGCGAGGCCGTGCCGCAACTGGCCATCGGCGTGGTGTGGGCGGCACTGCTGCTCGGCGGTCTGACCGTCACGGCTCCCCCGCTCGCCCCGGCCGTGCTCGTCGCGGTGCCCATGCTGGTGATCGGCTGCCGGTGGTACTTCAGGCGCGCCCCCTCGGCCTACCGCTCGGAGGCCGCCGGATACGCAGCGGTGGCCGCCGTCCTCGCCGAGACCGTGGACGCCGGACGCACCGTGGAGGCCCACCGGCTCGACGCCCGGCGCATCGAGCTGTCGAACCGGCGGATCAGGGAGTGGACGGCCTGGGAGCGGTACACCCTCTGGCTGCGGTCGGTGCTCTTCCCCGTCATCAACATCACGCATGTCACGGTCCTGTGCTCGGTTCTGATGATCGGCGGGGTGTTCGTCCTGCGCGGCTGGATCGACGTCGGCCAGCTGACGACAGGCGCGCTCATCGCGCAGATGCTCGTCGATCCGGTCGGCCTGATCCTTCGCTGGTACGACGAGCTACAGGTCGCCCAGGTGTCGCTGGCGCGGCTGGTCGGCGTGCGTGACATCGAGCCGGAAGCGGGCGACGCGTCGGTGGCCCCCGAGGGGCGCGACGTCAAGGCGGACGAGGTCCGCTTCGGCTACCTCGCGGGAGTCGACGTACTGCACCGTGTCTCCCTGAACGTCGCCCCCGGCACCCGGCTCGCCCTGGTCGGCCCCTCCGGCGCCGGCAAGTCCACACTGGGCCGCCTGCTCGCCGGGATCTATGCGCCGCGGGAGGGCCGGATCACCCTCGGTGGCGCCGAACTGTCCCGGATGCCGGCGGAGCGCGTGCGCTCGCACGTGGCCCTCGTCAATCAGGAGCACCACGTCTTCGTGGGCTCCCTGCGCGACAACCTGCTCCTGGCGCGCACCGACGCCGTCGACGCCGAGCTGTGGGCCGCGCTGGGCGCGGTGGACGCGGACGGCTGGGCACGCGCCCTGGACGACGGCCTGGACACCGAGGTGGGCTCGGGCGGCCTGGCGCTCACCCCTGCTCAGGCGCAGCAGATCGCTCTGGCCCGCCTGGTGCTCGCGGACCCGCATACCCTGGTCCTGGACGAGGCGACCTCCCTGCTGGACCCGCGCGCGGCCCGCCACCTGGAGCGCTCCCTGGCCCGGGTCCTGGACGGCCGCACAGTCGTCGCGATCGCCCACCGGCTGCACACGGCCCACGACGCCGATGTGATCGCCGTGGTCGAGGACGGACGGATCAGCGAGCTGGGCAGCCACGACGATCTGGTCGCCGCGGACGGGGCGTACGCGGCGCTGTGGCGGTCCTGGCACGGCTGACCTCGGCCCCACCGCCCCGGTTGGCGGAAAGCGGCCCTGGTGCCGGTTCCCGACCGGCCGTCCAGGGCCTCCTTCCACGCCCCGCACCGCCCGGTCACCCCTGCCGTTGCGCAGTGGCGAAGGGGGGTGGAAGGCTGGATCTCGGCAGCGGCGGGGGGCCGTGCCCGAACCTTCCGGTTCCGTACGGCGGGCCCGCGCCCAGCAGTCACCCGTGTCCGCCGCCCTTGCGGGGGCGCCCGGCCCGTCCCGACACCTGGAGGTAACCCGTGGACAGCACCGACGGTTGGGGTGACGACGTCTACCAGCCCGACGGGTCCGAGGTGCAGGACGACGCGGGGCTGCTCGACGCCGAGGACACCCTGGAGAACGACGGAGTGAACAACCCGCTCGATCGTGGCTGGTCGCCACCGGAGCGGCCGTGGGCGGTGGACCATGTCGGCGTGACCGCGGCCGAGGGGCACACCGGGGAAACGCTGGACCAGCGCCTCGCCGAGGAGGTCCCCGACATCGCGGTCCCGGACGGCGACGACATCGGGGACTGGGCCGACGGGGACGGCGAACCCCTGGACAACGAGGTCGGCGGCCCCCGCTCCGGCCGTCTCGTCGCCCCCGACGAAGGGGCGCACCAGGACGAGGAGAGCGGGCTGATCGCCAGCGATGTCGGCATCGACGGCGCCGCGGCCTCGGCGGAGGAGGCAGCCGTGCACATCGTCGACGAGGAGTACGGCTGACCCGTCGGCGTCCGCCCCACGCGAGGAGCAGCCATGCAGCAGGACAAGCACCCCCTCTACCACCCTGTCGTCTTCCGCGACCGCTCCGCCGGATACGCCTTCCTCACCCGGTCCACCGCGACCAGCGACCAGACCATCGAGTGGGACGACGGCGAGACCTATCCGGTCGTGGACGTCGAGATCTCTTCCGAGAGCCATCCCTTCTACACGGGCAAGGCACGGACGGTGGACTCGGAGGGGCGGGTCGCGCGGTTCGAGCGGCGGTACGGCGGCGCGGAACGGAGGGCCGACGCGGACGAAGCGGGCTGAGCCGGCCCGGTGAGTCGCCCGGGCGCACCGGCTCGGCAGCCGGTGGGCCCGCGCGGACGCGCCTGTAGTGTCGCCCCTCCTGCCCCGGCAGCCGGAGGGCCGGGGCAGGAGGGGCGGGCCCCCGGGCCGGGCCGACAGGCGCCGGGGCCGGACCGGCAGACCACGCCGGCAGGCCGGCAGACCAGGACGGTCGGCTGCCAGGCCGCGACGACGGGCCGGGACACCGCCATGCCGGGGCCGCTCTCAGATGACGTTGAGCGCCGCCGCGCAGCCGACCCCGCCGAGCAGCATGAACGCCGGCATCAGCACCTTCAGCTCGACCCAGCTGCCGGCCCGGAACCGCATCACCCTGGGCGGGCCCACCGGGTACCAGCGCTTGCGGCCCACCGGTATAGGCCAGAGGATCGGGCAGCCCGAGACCGTCAGCGCGTCCCCGATGTCGTGCACCAGCGCGCCCAGGACGATCGGCAGGCCGAGCCAGAGGTACTGCTGACCCGGCGCGGTGAACAGCCAGTCCGACCCCTTGCCCGGCTGGTCGAGTATGCCCGCAAGGATCCAGGCACTCGTCGCGGCCAGCAGCCACACCAGCACATCGCTGCTCGAACCGCGTGCCGCCCGCCACAGCAGCCCCTCGATGGCCAGCACCATGTGCACGAAGAGGATGGCCAGGACCGTCCACCGTCCGCCGGTGACGGCCGCGACCGAGGTGCCCCCACCGATCAGCACCGCCCACAGCCAGGTGTGGGTCAGCGTGCGGTGACCGCCGGACCGGCGCGCGTCGCCCGGCTTCCTGGTCGACTTGTACACGGCGTACGACAGCTTGTCGACGATCTCGCACAGCCAGCGGGAGACGGGTCCGAAGGACCGCGAGATGGTGGCCGCCTTGTGGTCCAGATCCGGAGCCAGCGCGGCACCCGCGCAGATCAGCGCGCCTACGAGGAGGACCGGCCAGGGCATCGGGTGACCGGCCGCCGCGGCTGCCGCCCCCACCCCGAGCCAGGCCGCGGCCCCCGACAGTGAGTGTGCTGGTCCCATCATGGCCGCTTCCCGCCCCATTCCTCTTGCAGCGCTGCCCGATTACTCCCGTGCGCTGACGTGTCATCGGCGCCACAGCGTAGCGTTCGTGATCTTCGGCAGGACATCCGATTCCCCCATCGGGTGGGAGGCCAGGCAAGATGGGGGCGTGACCCTCATCGATCAGCTCCCCAAGACCGCAGACCCCGACGCCCTCTACGAAGCCTTCGAGTCGTGGGCCGGGGAGCGCGGCCTCACCCTCTATCCGCACCAGGAGGAGGCGCTGATCGAGGTGGTCTCGGGAGCGAACGTGATCGTGTCGACTCCCACCGGCTCCGGCAAGAGCATGATCGCCGCGGGCGCCCACTTCGCGGCGCTCGCCCGGGACGAGGTCACGTTCTACACCGCGCCGATCAAGGCGCTCGTCTCGGAGAAGTTCTTCGAGCTGTGCAAGCTCTTCGGCACCGAGAACGTCGGCATGCTCACCGGCGACGCCTCCGTCAACGCCGACGCCCCGGTGATCTGCTGCACGGCCGAGGTCCTCGCGTCCATCGCGCTTCGCGACGGCAGGCAGGCCGACGTCGGCCAGGTCGTCATGGACGAGTTCCACTTCTACGCCGAGGGGGACCGCGGCTGGGCCTGGCAGATCCCGATCCTCGAGCTGCCCCAGGCGCAGTTCATCCTGATGTCGGCGACGCTCGGCGACGTCTCGATGTTCGAGAAGGACCTGACCCGCCGCACCGGCCGCCCCACGGCGGTGGTCCGCTCGGCGACCCGTCCGGTGCCGCTGTCGTACGAGTACCGGCGCACCCCGCTCACCGAGACGCTCACCGAACTGCTCGACACCCGGCAGGCCCCCGTCTACATCGTCCACTTCACCCAGGCGCAGGCAGTGGAGCGGGCCCAAGCGCTGATGAGCATCAACATGTGCTCGCGGGAGGAGAAGGACCAGATCGCCGGGCTGATCGGCAACTTCCGCTTCACCACCAAGTTCGGTCGCAACCTCTCCCGTTATGTGCGGCACGGCATCGGCGTGCATCACGCAGGCATGCTGCCCAAGTACCGCCGCCTGGTGGAGAAGCTGGCTCAGGCCGGTCTGCTGAAGGTCATCTGCGGCACGGACACCCTGGGCGTCGGCGTGAATGTCCCCATCCGGACCGTGCTGTTCACGGCATTGACCAAGTACGACGGGAATCGCGTGCGCACCCTGCGCGCCCGTGAGTTCCACCAGATCGCGGGCCGCGCCGGGCGTGCGGGCTTCGACACGGCGGGCCTCGTCGTGGCCCAGGCGCCGGAGCATGTCATCGAGAACGAGAAGGCGCTCGCCAAGGCGGGCGACGACCCGAAGAAGCGCCGCAAGGTGGTGCGCAAGAAGGCCCCGGAGGGCTTCGTCGGCTGGACGGACAACACCTTCGACAAGCTCATCGAGTCCGAGCCGGAACCGCTCACGTCCCGCTTCCGGGTCACCCACACCATGCTGCTGTCGGTGATCGCCCGGCCCGGCAACGCCTTCGAGGCCATGCGCCATCTGCTGGAGGACAACCACGAGCCGCGCAAGCAGCAGCTGCGGCACATCCGGCGCGCGATCGCGATCTACCGCTCGCTGCTGGACGGCGGAATCGTGGAGAAGCTCGACGAGCCGGACGCCACCGGCCGTATCGTGCGCCTCACCGTCGATCTCCAGCAGGACTTCGCGCTCAACCAGCCGCTGTCGACCTTCGCTCTGGCCGCGTTCGAACTTCTCGACCCGGAGTCCCCCTCCTACGCTCTCGACATGGTCTCCGTCGTCGAGTCCACGCTGGACGACCCGCGGCAGATCCTGGTCGCCCAGCAGAACCGGGCGCGTGGTGAGGCCGTGGCCGCGATGAAGGCGGACGGCGTCGAGTACGAGGAGCGCATGGAGCGGCTCCAGGACGTGACGTACCCCAAGCCACTGGAGGAGCTGCTCTTCCAGGCGTACAACACGTACCGCAAGAGTCACCCGTGGGTCGGCGACCATCCGCTGTCGCCGAAGTCGGTGATCCGCAACATGTACGAACGGGCGCTGTCCTTCACGGAGTTCATCTCCTTCTATGAGCTCGCCCGCACCGAGGGCATCGTGCTGCGCTACCTGGCCAGCGCCTACAAGGCCCTCGACCACACCGTCCCGGACGACCTGAAGTCGGACGACCTGGAGGACCTGATCGCCTGGCTCGGCGAGATGGTGCGCCAGGTCGACTCCAGCCTCCTGGACGAGTGGGAGCAGCTGGCCAACCCGGAGGAGATGACGGCTGAGGAGGCCCAGGAGAAGGCCGACCAGGTCAAGCCGGTCACCGCGAACGCGCGCGCCTTCCGCGTCCTGGTCCGCAACGCCATGTTCCGCCGTGTGGAGCTCGCCGCCCTCGACCAGGTCGAGGAACTCGGCGAGATGGACGCCGAAGCCGGATGGGATGCCGAGGCATGGGGCACGGCCATGGACAAGTACTGGGACGAGTACGACGAACTCGGCACCGGCCCCGACGCCCGCGGCCCGAAGCTGCTGATGATCGAGGAAGAGCCGGAGAACGGTCTGTGGCGAGTCCGCCAGACCTTCGCCGACCCCAACGGCGATCACGACTGGGGCATCAGCGCCGAGATCGACCTCGCGGCCTCCGATGCGGAGGGTCGCGCCGTCGTCCGTGTGACCGACGTCGGCCAGCTGTGAGCACAGGAGAGTGCCACCCATGACGAACCCAGCCGAAAGGCTCGTCGATCTGCTCGACCTCGAGCAGATCGAGGTGAACATCTTCCGCGGTCGCAGCCCGCAGGAGTCCCTGCAACGGGTCTTCGGCGGCCAGGTGGCCGGCCAGGCACTGGTCGCGGCCGGCCGCACGACGGATTGCGAACGGCCGGTGCACTCCCTGCACGCGTACTTCCTGCGCCCGGGCATCCCGGGCGTGCCCATCGTGTACCAGGTCGAACGGATCCGTGACGGGAGGTCCTTCACGACGCGCCGGGTCACGGCCGTACAGCAGGGCCGGACGATCTTCAATCTGACCGCCTCCTTCCACAAGCCTGAAGAGGGGAGCTTCGAGCACCAGTTGCCGCCGGCCCGCCAGGTCCCGGACCCGGAGTCGCTGCCGACGCTGGTGCAGGAGGTGAAGGAGCATCTGGGCGCGCTGCCCGAGACGCTGGAGCGGATGGCCCGGCGTCAGCCCTTCGACATCCGCTATGCGGACCGGCTGCGCTGGACCGCCGAGGAGGTCAAGGGTGCCGAGCCGCGCAGCGCCGTCTGGATGCGCGCCGTGGGTCCGCTGGGGGACGACCCGCTCGTGCACACCTGCGCGCTGACGTACGCGAGCGACATGACGCTCCTGGACGCCGTCCGTCTTCCCGTCGAACCCCTGTGGGGGCCGCGTGGTTTCGACATGGCGTCGCTGGACCATGCCATGTGGTTCCATCGGCCGTTCCGCGCGGACGAGTGGTTCCTGTACGACCAGGAGTCCCCGATCGCGGTGGGCGGCCGCGGTCTGGCCCGGGGCCGTATCTACGACCGCCACGGGCGCCTGCTCGTCTCGGTCGTCCAGGAGGGACTGTTCCGCAGACACGAGCAGTGACGCCGTGAGGCGTCCCGGGTGTCCGGTCGATCGTGCCCGCCGT
Source organism: Streptomyces sp. NPDC046931 (assembly GCF_040644655.1). Lineage (NCBI taxonomy): Bacteria > Bacillati > Actinomycetota > Actinomycetes > Kitasatosporales > Streptomycetaceae > Streptomyces > Streptomyces sp. NPDC046931. The sequence continues at coordinate 26,312 of NZ_JBEYWX010000033.1, read as the reverse complement.
ACCGGTCAGATGTCTCTGCGACGCAGCCACCCGAGCATGCCTCGCGACCGCGTCGCTTCCAGTCGCGTGGCCGATCCTGGATCGGGCGGGTCGGTCTGGGGGAGGTTCACATCCTCGCCGGCGGGCGCGGGCGAGCACGCAGGCATGGTGAGCCGTCCGCCCGGCGGCAACGACGCCGTCCTCGGTGCGGGCCGGTGCCGTCGGGCCTCGGCCAGCGCCTGCGCCAGCTCGGCCCGGAGCCATTCGATCTCGTCGGGATCCTGTGCCGTCATGATCCGTGCGGCGATAGGGGCCGCCGACGACTCGGGCGCCGGGTGGCCGGGCCGGGCGGGCCGCAGGCGGTCCAGATGTGCCCGCTCGTGTGGATCGGGGACGACCTCTGCCATCCGGACCGTGTCCAGCAGGGACGCCACGACGGCGGCCTTCGCCCATGGGTCCCCGGCCTGGCGCAGCTCGAACCCGATGTGGCGTCCGCGCCAGTTGCGGGGCCGCAGGTCCACTCCCTCCTCCAGCTGGCCGCGCAGCCCCTCAGGTGTCCGGCCGGTCAGCAGCCGGGCGTTCTCCTGTGCGGCGGCGAACTGCCGTACCTCCTCCGCGAGATACAGCCAGACCACGGCCCGGTAGCGGTTCACGTACCAGTTCACCGGGATCACCAGGCCCAGGCGGGCGAACCGGGTGAACCTGCCGGGCGTGACTCCCATCAGCGCCGCTGCGTCCCTGGTGCCCACCGTCTCGACCCGCCCGCGCAGCACCTCGGGGAACCCGTCCTCCGCACGCACACGGTCGATCTCCGCGCGGGTGACCCTGCGGCCCCCTCCTCCCTCGTCCGGAACGGTGCGTACGCGCCCGAGCCGCACGGCGAGGTCGAATTCGCCCCGCCTGAGGTCCAGTTCCCGTGCCGCGCGGCTCGGCGCCAGCGTGGAGCGGCGGGCGGTGCGCCCTGTGAAGGTGCCGGCAGCTTCGGCGCGAGCGGGTGTGATGGTGTTTCCGGACATGGCGGTCTCCCCCGTGGAATCCGTCGCGGACACCCTGCGTATCCGCCTCGGAAAAAACCGTAGCCGGATCGCCAGATCTCGGAGACCGCCTGTGGACAACTCCGCCGAGCGCTCGTTGCCGCAGGTCAAGCGCCACACGGATGCTGCTTGCAGGCGTCGGTTGCCCAACGTCACCGGCGGCGGGTGCCTCGCGGTCAGAGGTCCACGGTCGGTTTCTGGTCCCGCTGCCGCTCGTCCACGGCCAGGTGCTCGCCGACTTGGTTCACGAGCAGCGTCATCTCGTACGCGATCTGCCCGATGTCGGCCTCGGCGGCACTGAGTACACACAGACAGCTTCCGGCACCGGCCGCGGTGACGAACAGGATCGCGTCATCGAACTCGATCATGGTCTGGCGAACCTGGCCCGCACCGAAATGGCGACCCGAGCCCTTGGCCAGGCTGTGCAGCCCCGACGACACCGCCGCGAGATGTTCGGCGTCCTCGCGCCGGAGGCCGGTGCTCGTGCCGGTCACCAGTCCGTCGTTGGACAGCACCAGCGCGTGCCGTATGTGCTCCACGCGCTCGGTCAGGTCGTCCAGGAGCCAGCCGAGCCCGGTGTTCTGCGCCATGGTCCTCTCTCCCCGTGTTGTCGCTCCCCCTGGCCGGAGGTTCCGGTCAGCCAGCCTTCACCACAGGCGCCCTCGCGGCAAGGAGGATGGACACATGGCACATAAGATGACCGACGAACAGTGGCGGGCCTTCGTCTCCCAAGGCACCCGCACCGGGAAACTCTCCACGGTCCGCGCCGATGGCAGTCCGCACGTGGCACCGATCTGGTTTCTGCTGGACGGCGACGATCTGGTCTTCAACACCGGAAAGGAGACGGTGAAGGGGCGGAATCTGGCCAGGGACGGCCGGGTCGCCCTCTGTGTGGACGACGACCGCCCCCCGTACGGCTTCGTCGTGTTGCAGGGGCCGGCCCGCTTGTCGGAGGAACTCGACGAGGTGCGGCACTGGGCGACCCGGATCGGCGCCCGGTACATGGGCGAGGAGCGGGCCGAGGAGTTCGGCGCTCGCAACGGAGTCCCGGGAGAACTCGTCGTCCGCGTGCGGATCGAGAAGGTGCTGGCGTACGCGGCGATCACCGAGTAGCCGGTCAGCTCACGGAGTCGAGCAGCCGGGCCGTGTGCATCCGCCCGGCGTACTCGACAAGGCGGATCAGCACCTCCTTGCCGGAGTCGCGGTCCCGCGCGTCGCAGAGCACCACGGGCGTGCCCTGGTCGAGGTCGAGGGCGCGCGACACGTCGTGGGCGCCGTAGCTGCGGGCTCCGGCGAAGCAGTTGACGGCAACCACGAACGGGATGCGCCGGTGCTCGAAGTAGTCGACCGCGGGAAAGCAGTCCTCGAGCCGCCGGGTGTCCGCCAGGACGACGGCGCCGAGGGCACCCTGGGAGAGTTCGTCCCACAGGAACCAGAAGCGATCCTGGCCCGGCGTGCCGAAGAGGTAGAGCGAGAGCCCGGACCGGATGGTGATACGTCCGAAGTCCATGGCGACCGTCGTCGTGACCTTCTGGTCCACACCGTCGGTGTCGTCCACGGACTGGCCGGCTTCACTCAGCAGCTCCTCGGTGCGCAAGGGCCTGATTTCACTGACCGCGCCCACCAGGGTCGTCTTGCCCACGCCGAATCCACCGGCGACCAGGATCTTCAACGCCAGGGCGGCCGTCTCGGCCTCGGGGGCGTCGGAAAACTCGGAGACCATCGATCACTTCTCTCGGGAGTGCCGACAACGGTCGACGTCAGTACATCCGTGCGGGTTCAGCATCATGACAACTACGCTCGGCCTTCGAGGGGTTGGACCACTAATTGACCGATCTGACCGGTTCTCGTTCATTCGGTGCTCGAACAGATGGTCAACTCGGCACGCACCCGGACCCTGTGGTTGCGGTTCATCGCTTCACAGCGCCCTCAGTCCCGCGATGACCTCCCGCAGAATCCGTTCGTCGGGCAGTTGGGCCGGCGGTACGGGGCGGCTGACCCTGACACACCCCAGTTCCAGCAGATCCCCGACGAGCACCCTGACGACGCCCACGGGCAGGTCCGCGCCCGCGGCGAGCTCGGCCACGGACTGTGTCTCGATGCGGCACAGGTCCAGCAGAGCGCGGTGCTCGGGGCCCAGCGAGGCGGGATCGTCGGCATCCGGCGCACCTGCCTCCAGCGAGACGAGGGCGATGAGGTCGAAGCGCACGCCCGTGGGCCCCGGCCTGGTGCGGCCGCCGGTCATCGCATAGGGGCGGACGAGCGGCCCTGCCTCGTTGTCGTACCACTGGCTGCCCGGCCGCTGCTCGGCGCCTGTCCAGTCCTCGGTCATCCCCGACCGCCTTCGGTTCTCATCCCGCGGCCGGCGGATGCGCGGCCACCCGGGGCGGTGTGTAGAGGTGTTCGCCGACTCGTTTGACCAACCGGGCCATCTCGTAGGCCACCAGGCCGATGTCCGCGGTGACGGCAGTGAGCACGGCGAGGCAGGACCCGTCGCCCGCGGCAGCCACGAAAAGGAAGCCCTCGTCCATCTCCACCAGGGTCTGGCGCACTCCGCCCACACCGAAGTGGCGTCCCGCGCCCTTGGCGAGGCTGTGGAATCCCGACGCGACGGCGGCCAGATGCTCCGCGTCCTCGCGGTTGAGACCGCTGGACGCGCCGACCGCCAGGCCGTCGTTCGAGAGCACCACGGCGTGCCGCACCTCGGCCACGCGCAGCGCCAAGTCGTCCAAAAGCCAGTCGAGTTCACCCGACCGCTGGGCGGCCCTCATGCTCGGGTCCTGGATCATGCGGGGTCTCCTTCACTGCTGTCACCGAGAGGGCCTGCCGTGCGACCGGGGGCCGGACCGCCGCCACGGGCCCATCCGTCGCGATAGGCCGCCATGCGGTCCCTTACCAGTTCGGGGGTGCGCTCGTCGTCGCGCCGTGCACCGGGTGCACCGGGGGTCTGCTCCTTGGGGCGCTGTCCGCGCAGTTGGGGAGCGAGGCTCGCCTGCCGTACCCGGCGCGGCAGGTCCTCGGAGGTACCGGAGTCGTCCGAGACCCGGTGCAACCGCAGGGTGGCGACCCCGGGCGGGGTGCCGGCAGGCGCTTTCCTCCCGGCCTGGGCCGGCGCGGGCCGTTCCACGGCCTGTTCGACGGGCTCCTTGTGCACCTTGTTCGCCGCCATGCGCGCGTACTCGCGCTCTTCGGGCGGTTCGGCATCGGCGGCAGGCGGGGAGGGTACGGTCGCGCCGCCGTGCAGCAGGGTGGTCGGCAGGAGGACGACGGCGGTCGTGCCGCCGTAAGGGGAGGTTCGCAGATGCACCTTGATGCCGTGCCGTGAGGCGAGCCTGCTCACGACGAAGAGACCCAGCCGGTCGCTGTCGAACAGGTCCAGGGCCTCGGACTGCTCGATGCGCCGGTTGGCCTCGGCAAGCGTCTCCTGGCCCATGCCGAGTCCCCGGTCCTCGACCTCGACGGCGTATCCGTTGCCGACGGGCTCTCCGCTGACGCGCACACGCGTGTGGGGCGGCGAGAACTGCGCGGCGTTCTCGATGATCTCGGCGAGGAGATGGGTGAGGTCGGCGACCGCCGCGCCGGTCACCGAGGTCTCGGGGAGTTGTCGTACCTCCACGCGCGCGTAGTCCTCGACTTCGGAGACGGCCGCACGGACGACGTTGGTCAGTGAGACGGGCATGCGCCAGGCCCGCCCCGGTGCGGCTCCGGAGAGGATGATGAGACTCTCGGCGTGACGGCGCATGCGCGTGGTCAGGTGGTCGAGACGGAACAGGTCGCTCAACTCGTTCGGATCCTCGGAGCGGCGCTCCATGCTGTCGAGCAGACTGAGCTGGCGGTGCACCAGGACCTGGCTGCGCCGGGCGAGGTTGACGAAGACCCCGGAGATGCCGCTGGCGAGTTCCGCGCGTTCGGCGGCGGCGCGCAGGGCGGCACGGTGCACGGTACCGAGGGCCTCGGCCACCTGTCCGGTCTCGTCCTCCGCGGGCGGTCCGGGCGGCGCCTCGGCGTCCACGTCGATCTCCTCGCCCGTGCGCAGCTTCCGCATGGCCTGCGGGAGTTTGTGCCGGGCGATCTCCAGTGCGCTGTTGCGCAGGCTGACCAGTTCGACGACCAGTCCGCGTCCGATGCGCACGGAGATGACGAGCGAGGCCCCGACGGCGACGAGCCCCAGGAGGACGGCGGCGCCGGCCGGGCTGAGCAGCCCGCGCGTGAACGGGTCGGCCGTCCGGGCCACGCCCCGACCCGCGTCGGCCTCGATGGTCCGCATGCCGTCCTGCACGCGCGCGTGGGCGGGGTTCCAGAGGCCTTCGGGACAGGCGTCGACGGCCGCCCTGCCCGGCCGGACGGCCAGGACCTTGTCCTCGGCAGCGCCGACCTCGGCGTACGCGCCGCCCGTCGCGAGCCGGTGCCAGGCGGCGCGTTCGCCGCCGCGCAGGTCGGCGACCGCGGAGGCGGTCAGCGTGCGGCGCGTGTCGACGGCTCCGGTGAACAGCCGCAGACGTTCGCCCTCCAGGCCCCCCGCGAGACGGGCGCTGGAGAGCACCGCGTCCTCTTGGGCGAGCGACTCTCCCGCGCGGGAGAACTCGAGCAGTACGCGCGCGTCGGAGCCGAGGCCGGCGTCCTGGACACCGGTGAGGGCACCGCCCACCGAGAAGGCCGTGGCGATGGTGCCGGTGTACTGCCCGTACGTCTCGTTCCAGCCGCTCCGGCGGGCGAGCACGTCGCTGCGCAGCGAGCGCAGGCGTTCGACTCGGACGAGAAAGGCTTCGAGGCGGGCGGGCACCCCGGAGGGGAGGTCGGTGCCGTCCGCGACGGTGTTGTGGCGGCCGAGCCGCAGCCTGGCCACCGCCTCGTCGGTCCGCGCCGCCAGATCCTTCAGGTCGCCCCGCTGTTCGGCCGCTGGGTCGGTCGCGTAGCGCACCGCGGCCGCACGTTCGCTCTGGAGGGCGGTGACGGCGTCCGCGAGCGGGGCGCGCACGGTGGAGTCCACCTGTTGCAGCCGGCGCAGCCGGGCGACGTCCTGGGCGGTACTGACGGTGGCGTACGCCCAGAGGGCGAGCAAGGAGACCACGGGCACCATCAGCAGGCAGACGATCTTCGCCCGGACGGTGCGGGGACGTACGCGCCAACCCCGTGGAGGCACGGTGGTGACGGACGGCTCGGCACCACCGGTCCCATCGGTCTCGACGCGCTCGTCGGCCGGGGGGCCGGCGTGTGCGCGCCGGCCCCTCACGGGAGGCTGGGTCGGCGCCTCGGCGGCGGCCGCGGGGGTCCTACGGGGTGTACGCATGGGCCTCCTCGCTCGGAGTGGGTCGGGACTTGCCGTTGCGGGTCCGGTGTCAGCGGGCGACGCGCTCGACCGGTCGCTGGGCCGACGCGGAGGCCTCGCGCTCGCCGACGGTCGGCGACAGTGCGACGAACGCCGAGGTCAGGAAGAGATAGGAACCGAGGCCGACGGCGAGGGGGAAGATGAACTGCATGGCCGCAGCCCCTGGTAGAGGCTGCCGGGACGGAGCGACATGCACGCTCACCGCGAACATCCCGGTGTAGTGCATGCTGCTGACCGCCGCCCCCATGACGAGCGAGGCGAGGGTGACGGCGACGGGCGACTTGATGTTGAGGCCCGCCCACAGAGCCGCCGTCGCCGCGACCACCGCGATCAGGACGGAGGCCGCGACCAGCACCGGGTCGTAGCGGACCGCCCCGTGCAGCCGCAGCGCCGCCATGCCCAGGTAATGCATGCTCGCCACGCCGAGGCCGGTGGTCAGACCGCCGAGGAGGAGCGCCCGGGTCCGGTCCCGGCTGTAGCCGACGGCGAAAACGCCCGCGCCGACGACAAGCATGGCGACGAGCAGACTGAGGATGGTCAGCGGCACGTCGTAGCGGATCTCGGTGCCGCTGACGCCGAAACCGAGCATGGCCAGGAAGTGCATGGTCCAGATGCCGGTGCCGATCGCGGAGGCCGCGGTGAGGAGCCAGTTGCGACGCGACCTGCCGGTGGCGCCGAGCGCTCGGACGGTGCAGCGCAGCCCGAGGGCGGCGCCCATGCATGCCATCACATACGACAGAACGGGGGTCAGCCAGCCGAATGTGGCGTGGTCCAGGTGTCCCATGGCCGGAGGACGCTAGTCCCGACGAGGGAGCACAAAGGGGGCGCATTTCGAAAAGTGCTGGAATCTGACCTGGACAGGTTCAGGAGCGATCGGCTCACGCTCGCACATGCGCGCAGGGTGTCCCTCAAGGAGGTGAGGGATCATGCGGAACATGAGCGACGACCACACACACGTCCAGGAGTTCTTCACCGCGCGGGCGGCCGACTGGGACACTCGGTTCCCCGACGACGGCCCGGCCTACGCCGCAGCGGTCGCCGCTCTCGGGCTGCACGAGGGTGACCGCGTGCTCGACGCCGGGTGCGGCACGGGCCGGGCTCTGCCACCGTTGCGCGCGGCCGTCGGGCCCTCGGGAGTGGTCCTGGGGGCGGATCTCACTCCGGCGATGCTGGAGGCCGCCGTACGGGCCGGACGGCACCGCGACGGACGGCTGCTGCTCGCCGACGTGGCCGCGCTGCCCCTGCGCGCGGAATCCCTCGACGCGGTGTTCGCGGCGGGTCTGATCGCCCATCTCCCGAACCCGGTCGGGAACCTGCGGGAGTTGGCCCGCGTGGTGCGGCCCGGCGGCCGGCTGGCGCTCTTCCATCCGATCGGCCGGGCGGCCCTCGCGGCCCGTCAGGGCCGGCAGATCACTCCCGGCGACCTGCGCGCCGAGTCCAACCTGCGCCCTCTGCTGGCGGATTCCGGCTGGTGCATGACGTCGTACGTCGACGAGCACGCCCGCTTCCTCGCCCTTGCCGAGCGGGAGGCGTGACTCGACACGGATCACGAAGCGGATGCCACCGTCTTCCGGGCCCCGACCGCCGTCGAGGTCACCGCTGGGCCGATCCCGGAGGCGATGGACGGCACCCGACTCACTCGGCGGGGGTGGCCGCCGGGCCCTGTTCCCTTCGGACCGGGCAGCCTCTCACACCGGGGACGGGATGGGTGCCGAGGTCGGCGATGCGATAGCCGGAGGGGTAGCCCTTGATTTCCCAGTTCTGCCGCGCGAAGTGCGGAGCGCGGCGCGGGGGCATCAGGCGCACGACACGGCCGCGGGCACGGACCGCACGGCGCACCAACGCGCGTGTGGCCGCACTCGGCGGCTCGTACCGGAAGGCGCCGAGGAGTGAGTCGTCCAGCAGGGCGAGGGTCGTACGGCGGAGCAGGGGTGCGAGCGGGCTCGGATACCAGGAGGCCATCAGGTCCAAAGTCGCGTCCGACACCTGCCGGGCCGCCGGGTCCCATGCGAAGTGGGCCTCCTCGTAGGCATCGAGACAGGCTTCGAACTCCTCGAACGTCTCCGGAATGCCCTTGATGCCCATGTGCCGGCCCAGAGTGCGGTAGTGAACGGCGGAAGCGACGGCCTCGTGACGGGACAGCCTGCGCCATCCGTAGGCGTCGATCCACCGCTTGGGCATCACCACGAAGGTGCAGAGCACATACCGCATGTCGTCGTTGCCGATGTCGTAGCTTCGGTGCATCCGGTTGATGCGGCGGATCGCGGTCCGGCCCTCGTCACTGTCGAAGCCGTACTCGACGACGGTGTCGAGGAGCAGCGAGGTGTCGTCGTACCTCTTCTGCGTACGATCGGTCAGCTCCGCGGTCTCGGCGAGCAGCCGCCCGATGGAGGGGACGGCGTACGTGCGGTAGAGGGCCAGCTCGAGGGCGCGCGTGTAGTCCCAGGGGAACTCGTAGGCGGCACTGAGCCGATAGATCTCCAGGGCGTCCTTCTCGGGGTCCAGGCGCCGGATCCGTTCGAGCCGCTCGAAGCGCTTCACCGTCCGTCCCCCTTCTGCGGCCGCATTCCAACTCTACGTGGAAGAGCGCGAGAGGCACATGGACCAGAAAAACGCGCCGGCACGGGAGCGCGACGAGTCGCCGTCGACGGCCAAGCGCACGCCGCTCGGACTGTCCACCGCCTGAGCCGGGTCGCACTGGGCCGTTTCGCCCCGTTCCAGCCGGAGAACTGCGGTTCCTCATGTGATTCGCACTCGTGACAACCGGTCGGCGGGCGCATTAGGGTGCGCCGACGAACGAACCCACAGGGAGGACGGCATGGCCGGGACGGACGAGGACGCCGTCGCCGCCGAGGATGACGCGCTGTATGTGCTGACGGCGGCTCTGATGACACCCGCGCAGTTCCCGAGCGTGCTGGGCGACGACTATCCGGCGGCCTGTGCGGCGCTAGACCTGCCGCCCGTGGCCGACGGGTACGGCCTCGTGCTCGGCCAGGACGGCGATGGTGCGCGCTGGACCGTGGTCATCGACGACGTGTCGCTGGTGGCTGTGGCGATCGCGTCCTGGGACTGCGGCATGGAGTACGAGCTGTCGCCGGACGAGCGCACGGTCGTCGCCGCACTGCCGGGGTGGCCCCTGGCGGTGGCCGTCGCGGCACCGGGTCTGCCCGCGCCGCACGACCCCGCTCCCGGACTCACCGACCGCGAGCCGCTCTCCCCGCCGGACACCAACACCTGGGGTCCGGCGCAACGACGCCTGGGGGCCGACGTGGTCGCGCTCCAGTGGTCGGTGTGGCGAGAACAGCTCGACGACGGCTTCTTCGCGTCCGCGGACCCTGCGGCACCGGCCGGAGAAGAGGAGGAGAACGCCGAGGACAGCGGTGGCGGCAAGGCCGGCACCGACATCCGCCGCGCCCTCGCGGAGGCACATGCCTACGTGGACACTCCCCCGCCGCTCGGCCGCGTTCGCTCCTCGTTCGCACCGGGCGACGCCCGAACCCTGCGCGCCGACGGGCCCGGCTGGTCCATGGTGGCCAGAACCGACGACATCGCCTTCTTGCTGCTCGACGAGAAACCCGGCGAGGTTGTCCCTGTGGGCCGCGGCCCGAAGTTGCCCGGGCTGCTCGAGGCGCTGGACAAGTTGGCCGTCCGCCCGGTCTGAGGGGCGGAGGCGGGGGCAGGCAGAGGGACGCCGTGGGCCGGCGCAACGCCGCGGACCGGGCCCAAGCCGCGGCCGCGTGCAGCGCAGTGGGCGGGGCGCAGAGCATCGTGGACAAAGCGCGGCGCGGCGGGCGGAGCACGGCGAGCGCGACATAGCGCGACCGGCGGGAGATGCGTCGTCAGCCCCCACACGCCCGTCGGGCTCCATGTGGCCCGCGCCCATGGCCGAAGGGCTTCCGTGGTCGCAGCATGGGCACCCGTCCCACTCCCGTCGTGTCCCGGAGGCCTCCGTGCGCCTGTTCCGAAGCATCGCTCTCTGCGCCGCCGCTCTGCTGACCTCGGCTGTCACCTGCCCCGCGGCGGCCGCCGGCGGTGACCACTGCGTGCGGCAGGAGCGGGTGCGGGTACCGGGTGCGGCGCTCCAGCGGAGCGCCTGTCTGGACGATCTGACGACATCCGGGCTCGCGGGAACCCCCTACACGGACCTGGCCGACCAGGCCGGGCTGACCGCCAGGGAGACGCGCAATCCGTCGGGCGTTCCGGGACTGCAGATCGACGGGTACTTCCCGGACGACTCGTACACCAACACCACGCACGGCTGGCGGCACGACGCCCAGTTCGTGATCCGCCTGCCCGACCGGTGGAACGGCGGCCTCGTCGTGACGGGAGCCCCCGGAACGCGCAAGCAGTACGCGACCGACACAGCGATCTCCGACCGGGTGCTCGCCCAGGGCTACGCGTATGCGGCGACCGACAAGGGCAACAGCGGGCCGGACTTCTACCGCGACGGGACCCGGCCCGGCGATGCCGTCGCCGAATGGAACCGTCGCACGACCCAGCTCACGCTCGCCGCGAAGCGTGTGGTGGCCGGGCGCTACGGGCGCGCTCCCCGGCGCACGTACATGACCGGCATCAGCAACGGCGGCTACCTCACGCGCTGGCAGCTGGAACACCACCCCGAGCTCTACGACGGCGGGGTGGACTGGGAAGGCGCGCTGTGGACGGTGGAGGGTCAGGGCCTCCTGACGTCCCTGCCGGTGGCCGTGGCCCGCACGCTGGGCTCGGCCCGGGACGGGGACCTGTACGCCGCGGGGTACCCGCGTGGGTCGGAATTCCTTTGGCCTTACCACGAGAGGGCGTACTGGGGTGTCACCCAGAAGATCTACCGCGCCGAGTTCGACCCCTCGTACGACGCCGCATGTCCCGGTCCGTCGGCCGGGTCGACGGCGGAGCAGATCCTTGCCCCCTGCCCCTCGGACGCGGCGTACGACTATGCGGCGCGGCCCGCGGCCGTGCACCGCGCGGTGGCCCGTGTCGCGCTCACCGGGCGGATCGGCAGGCCATTGATCACGCTGCACGGCGATCTGGATGTGCTGCTGCCCAAGGCCACGGACTCGGACGTGTACGCACGCATGGTGCGGGAGAGCGGGCGGGGGTCGCTGCACCGCTTCTACACCGTCCAGGGCGGCACCCACGTCGACGGGCTGTACGACTCCTTTCCCGATCGGCTGCGGCCGATCCTGCCCTGCTACCGCGCCGCCTTCGATGCGCTCACCGCATGGGTGGAGCGGGGTGAGCGACCGCCCGCGGACCGTACCGTCGGCAGGACCGCGGGTGGCGACGTGGTCGACTCCTGCGCATTGGCGGGGCAGGCGGCGGACCGCTAGCCCTCAGCGGCCGAGTTCCTTGCGTGTCACGCGGCGCAGCCTGCGCCGCTGGGACGGGTCCAGGGTGAGGTACGCGGCCGCGGGAACTCCCAGGATGATCAGGAGGACAGCCCACCAGGGGAGCCATATCCACAGCAGGAGTCCGACCAGCACTCCCCCCGTGGCGATCTTCGCGCTCTTCGACATGTGTCGCCTCCTTCGCGGTCAGTGCCGCTCTCTGCTGTGAGAACGGGTGCGTCCTGCGCGCGGTTCCGGGCCGTGGCCCTGAGAGGACCCTGAGACGGATCCCCCACTCACCCCTGAGAAGCCAGCTCGCTCGTCCCTGACAGGCCCGCTCGTCTCTGCACGGCCGCCCGCCTCCTGACGGAAGTGCTCGTGACCCGTGGCAGGCTCCTGACAGCTCCACCTCGATCATCCACGACAGGCCCGCTCGGCGCACGCCCGCGCAGGCCGTTCGACGCGCGCCGGCGCAGGTCCGCGGCGTGGCTCCCGGGCCGGGCGTCGACCCGATCGATGGCCGACGCCTTGCGTTCACCCGGCAGTCGCGCGGTGTTCCGCACCGGGGCCAACTCTGGCCGCTGTCAACGAACTTGTGCCCCAGGAGGCTCGATGTCCCCGCATGCAGCCGGTCGACGCCGTGTGCACCGCTCTGTCGCCGCGAGCCTACCGCTCGCAGTCCTGGCCGCCCTCGCGGTCACCGGCACCGCGAGCGCACACAGCGACCAGCCGGAGGTGACGCACACCGCCACGCTCGGGGAGATCCCGTTGGGCGCGTTCAGCAACGCGTTGCTGCCCGGGACGGTGGACGACGACCGCGGCATCGAGCTCGGCGGGATCGGCAGCGACATCTACCCGGCAGGCCGCAAGGGCGAGTTCTGGACCGTGACGGACCGGGGGCCCAACGGCCAGATCAAGGTGGACGGCAAGAAGCGCCGGACCTTCCCGGTACCCGGCTTCGACCCGGCGATCGTGAAGATCCGCGTCTGCGGTGACAGCCTGAAGGTACTCGCCGCGATCCCCCTCACCACCTCCTCCGGCAAGCCCGTCACAGGGCTGTCCAACCAGCAGGGCCGGGACGAGGCGCCGTACACCTACAACGCCCAGAAGGCCCTCGCGTACAACCCGAACGGTCTCGACACCGAGGGCATTGTGCGGGCCGAGGACGGCAGCTTCTGGCTCATCGACGAGTACGGACCGTCGCTGATCCATGTCTCCGCGCGCGGGAAGGTCCTCACGAGGTACGTGCCCAAGGGCCTGAACCTGAGCGGCACCGACTACCCGGTCGTCGAGGCGCTGCCGTCCGTCCTCCTGCACCGGAAGGTCAACCGTGGCTTCGAAGGACTCGCTCAACTCCCCGACGGCGATCTGGTGATGGCCCTGCAGAGCCCGTTGTCCCTGCCCGACGGCGACGTGGGGGACGCCTCGCGCACCACACGTCTGCTGCGCTTCTCCCCGCGGAAGCGGGCCGTGACCGCGGAGTACGCGTACCGGTTCGACCCGGTGAACGTCGTGGACCCGAGCGAGGACGACACCTCGGAGCTGAAGATCTCCTCCGTGGTGGCCGTCGGAGGTGACAAGCTCCTCGTCGAGGAGCGCACCGACAAGGCGGCGCGGATCCAGCTGGTCCGGCTCACGCGGAGCGCGGACATCCTGGGTGGCCGCTACGACGACGACACCACCTCCCCGTCCCTGGAGCAGCTGGACGACCCGGCCGCCTCCGGTGTTCCGGTACTGGACAAGCGACTGGTCGTCGATCTCGGCAAGGTCGAGGGCGTGCCCGGGAAGATCGAGGGCATCGCGCGCGTGGATCACCACACCCTCGCGCTCGTCAACGACAACGACTTCGGGATGACGGACGGTCCCGGTGCGTTCGACGCGCAGGGCCGGCTGGTCGACAGCGGCATCGAGACGACGGTCGTGTACGTGCGGCTGCCGCAGGGGGTCTGAGCGCGTCGCCGACCGCCACGCGCGTGTGCTCCGCTCATCGGGGCGCACGCGCGTGTGGCGTACGCGGCGGTTCCGCCGCTCCCCACCCGCCCGGAACGGGCTTGGTCACGGCGTCGCCGCCGGGTCCGCGAAGAGCGACTCGATACCGCTCGGGACGGCAGTCGGAAAGCCGCTGGGCAGCTTGGTGGGGAACCCCGATGGCAGCGTGGTCGGCAGGCCCGAGGGCAGCCGTGAGGGCAGTGCGGTCGGAAATGCGGACGGGATGCCCAGGGACGGAGCGGCCGAGCGGCTCGTGCTCCCGTCGCTCCCGGGGCTCGGCTTCTGCTTCGGGGATCCGTCACCGCTGTGCACCACCAGGACCACGGCGATGATCCCCAGCGCCACGATCACGGCGAGTACGAGGAAGAGGGCCGGGCGGCGCGGTCCGCCCGGCGGCGGGTCCGGCGGCATCCCGTCACCGCCGCCCCACGACGACCGGCCGCCACCCGACGATCCGTGACCTCCGCCAGGCGGCGGTCCGTAACCCCCGGGAGGGAGTCCATGTCCTCCGGGCGGCGGACCGAACCCGTCGTCGTGCCAGGGTGGCGTGTCTCCCGGCGGACCGGGTGGCATCGGCGGCATAGCCATACCGTCAAGAATCGCCTCGAACCCGCCATGGCGCGACCCACGCGCAGAAGTTGATACGCACTCATCTCACTGATGACATGGTTCCGCGGCATTCCGTGCGGGGCCCGGCAGACGGGGACGAGCCGCGGTGATCAGCCGCGGGCTCCGAGCAGATGGTCCATGGCCAGCTGGTCCAGGCGCTCGAAGGCCATTCCGCGCGCGGCGGCCGCCTCCACGTCGAACTCCTCGAAGGCACCACGGTCCGCGAGCAGCGACTCCAGCCCGTCCGCGGCGGTCGGCTGCGCCAGCTGGTCCAGACGGGACGCGCGCAGGGCCTCCCGGACCTCCGGGTCCGCACGAAAGGCAGCCGAACGCTCCTTCAGGACGAGGTAGTTGCGCATGCACCCCGCCGCCGACGCCCATACCCCATCGAGGTCCTCGGTCCGCGGCGGCTTGAAATCGAAGTGGCGGGGTCCGCTGTAACCGGCGCTCTCCAGGAGGTCGACCAGCCAGAAAGCGGCCCGAAGATCGCCGGCTCCGAAGCGCAGGTCCTGGTCGTACTTGATGCCGGACTGGCCGTTGAGGTCGATGTGGAAGAGCTTGCCCGCCCACAGTGCCTGGGCGATGCCGTGCGGGAAGTTGAGTCCGGCCATCTGTTCGTGCCCCACCTCGGGGTTGACGCCGTACAGCTCCGGGCGCTCCAGGCGTTCGATGAAGGCGAGAGCATGACCCACCGTCGGCAGCAGGATGTCACCGCGCGGCTCGTTCGGCTTGGGTTCGATGGCGAAGCGCAGGTCGTAGCCCTGGGTGGTGACGTACTCACCGAGGAGGTCGAAGGCCTCCTTCATGCGGTCCAGCGCGACGCGCACATCCTTGGCCGCCCCGGACTCGGCGCCTTCCCGGCCGCCCCAGGCGACGTAGGTCCTGGCGCCGAGTTCCACCGCCAGGTCGATGTTGCGGATGGTCTTGCGCAAAGCGTAGCGGCGGACGTCGCGGTCGTTGGCGGTGAAGGCGCCGTCCTTGAAGACGGGGTGGGTGAAGAGGTTGGTGGTGGCCATCGGCACGGCCATCCCGGTCGTGTCGAGCGCCTGACGGAAGCGCTTGATGTGCGCCTCACGCGCGCTGTCCGAGGACCCGAAGGGGATCAGGTCGTCGTCGTGGAAGGTCACGCCGTAGGCCCCGAGCTCGGCGAGCCGCTGCACCGTCTCGACCGGGTCCAGGGCGCGCCGGGTGGCGTCGCCGAACGGGTCCCTTCCCTGCCAGCCGACGGTCCACAGGCCGAAGGTGAACCTGTCCTCGGGGGTGGGCTGGTGGCTCATGCCGCGGCTCCTTGCTCGCTGAGACTATTTCGTCATGGCGCTTAACAAATTAGTATGCGGTGGCATCTCTGGGAAGAGACGGTGTGTCCTCGTAAGGGGGCTGCGTACGGTGACAAGGGGCGGACCACGCGCCGCGCCCGCCCCGGCACGCCCCGCCGGCAGGCCGGATCCCGCTAGCCGCGGAAAAGGGAGAGCCCGATGTCAGCAGCCGAGGGTCCGCTCGTCGTCGGGGTGGACTCATCCACCCAGTCCACCAAGGCCCTGGTCGTCGACGCATCGACCGGACGGGTGGTGGCGAGCGGGCAGGCACCGCACACCGTCTCGACGGGGGCGGGCCGCGAAAGCGACCCCCGCCAGTGGTGGGAGGCCCTGTGCGAGGCTCTGCACCAGTGCGGCGAACCGGCCCACGAGGCCGCCGCGGTGTCGATCGGCGGCCAGCAGCACGGCCTGGTCACCCTGGACGCACAAGGCGACCCGGTGCGTCCGGCCCTGCTGTGGAACGACGTACGGTCCGCTCCGCAGGCCCGCCGGCTGGTCGAGGAGCTGGGCGGCCCGAAGGTCTGGGCGGAACGCACCGGAAGCGTTCCCGGCCCGTCCTTCACGGTCACGAAGTGGGCGTGGCTGGCCGAACACGAGCCCGAGGCCGTCCGCGCGACGGCGGCCGTACGGCTGCCCCACGACTATCTGACCGAACGCCTCACCGGGCGGGGCACGACGGACCGTGGTGACGCGTCCGGCACGGGCTGGTGGGCGACGGCGACCGAGGCGTACGACGAGGAGATTCTCGCCCATGTGGGCCTGGACCCGGCCCTGCTGCCACGCGTGGTCCGGCCCGGAGAGGTGGCCGGCACCGTGCGCGACGCCCATGACCTGCCCTTTTCGAAGGGCACCCTGGTCGCTCCGGGCACCGGTGACAACGCCGCGGCCGCGCTGGGCCTCGGGCTCTGCCCCGGGACCGCGGTACTGAGCCTCGGCACCTCGGGCACGGTCTACGCCCTCTCGAATCGACGCCCCGCCGACCCGACCGGGACCGTGACGGGCTTCGCGGACGCACACCGCGACTGGCTGCCGTTGGCCTGCACCCTGAACTGCACGCTCGCCGTCGACCGGATCGCCGCCCTGCTGGGCCTGGACCGTGAGGCCGTCGAGCCGGCTACGGGAGTGACACTGCTGCCCTACCTCGACGGTGAGCGCACCCCCGCCCTCCCGCATGCGTCGGGCCTGCTGCACGGGCTGCGCCACGACACGACCGCGGGGCAGCTGCTCCAGGCCGCCTACGACGGCGCCGTGCACTCGCTGCTCGGCGCTCTCGACCTGGTGCTCGACACGGACGCGGACCGCACGGCTCCGCTGCTGCTCATCGGTGGCGGTGCGCGGGGGGCGGCGTGGCAGGGGACCGTGCGACGTCTCTCCGGGCGTCCCGTGCAGGTGCCCGAGGCCAGGGAACTCGTCGCCCTGGGCGCCGCCGCACAGGCCGCCGGACTGCTGACCGGTGAGGACCCTGCCGCCGTCGCCCGGCGCTGGGACACCGCCCGCGGCCCGGTGCTGGAGGCCGTGGAACGGGACGAGGCGACCCTCGCCAGGATCGCCGGAGTACTCTCCGACGCGGAGCCGCTGCTGGAGCGGGAACCGGAACGGCACTGACGGGATCCGAGGGAGGCATGACCCCACCGCTGCACGAGACCCATCCGTCCAGCCCCGGCCGTCGGCTGCCCGACACCCAGCAGGGCATGCGCCGCCGCAATCTGGCGCGGGTCATGCACACCGTGAGCGCCGAGGGACCCCTCTCGCGCGCCGCGGTCGCCTCACAGATCGGACTGACCCGGGCAGCGGTCTCCACCCTGGTGGACGAGCTGATCGGGGCGGGGCTGCTCGAGGAGCTGGGGCCGGAACGTCCCGGACGGGTGGGACGCCCGGGTTCCGCCCTGGCCGTCAGCGGACAGGGCCCGGCGGGGATCGGCGCGGAGATCGGGGTGGACCACCTGGCGGTGTGTGCGGTGGATCTGCGAGGGGTCATACGGGTGCGGGCGGTGCGGCACGGCACGAACCGGGGCCGCGCCCCGCAGCCGGTACTCGTCGAACTGACCGGCCTGGTGCGGCAGGTCGTCACCGAGGCGGAGCGGGAAGGGCTGTGGCCTGCGGGACTGGCGGTCGCGGTGCCGGGTCTGGTGGCGCGCGACGCCCGAACCGTGGTCCGCGCCCCCAATCTCGACTGGCACGACGTCGACCTGGGCCCGCTCCTGCCGTCCGAACTGCCCCTGACCGTGGACAACGAGGCCAACTTCGGCTCCCTGGCGGAACTCTGGCTCGGCGACGACACACCACGTGACTTCCTGCATGTCTCGGCGGAGATCGGCATCGGCGGCGCCGTCGTGGTGGACGGGCGGCTGCTGCGGGGCACCCGCGGTTTCGCGGGCGAGCTGGGCCATGTGCCCGTACGCCCGGAGGGACCGCTGTGCATGTGCGGCGGGCGTGGCTGCCTGGAGCAGTACGCCGGCGAGGAGGCGGTGCTGCGTGCGGCCGGACTGTCGCCCGGCGAGGACCGCGTGGCACTTCTGGCCGAACTCGCCGCGCAGGGCGACCAGGACGTACGCCGTGCCCTGCGCGGGGCCGGGACCGCACTCGGCATCGCGCTGACCGGTGCGGTGAACCTGCTGGACCCGCAGGCCGTGGTGCTCGGCGGAGCGCTGGCCGCGCTCGCACCCTGGCTCCTGCCCTCCCTGGAAGGGGAGTTGGCGCGCCGAACTGCCGGTCCGGCGTGCGCCGTGACCGTCTCGCGGCTGGGACCCGAAGGCCCGCTGCTCGGCGCCGCGCACTCGGTGGTGCGAGCGGTGCTCGACGATCCGGCGGCGGTGGCCGGGCGGAGATGAGGGGACTCCCGGGCCGATACCGCTCGGGGCCTCGAGGGGACGGGCCGCCCTCCCTCCCACGGGTGGCGGAGTTGTCCACAGTTCCCGCGTTGTCCACCGAAGACACCGGCCTCCCCCGGCGCGACCGCCGGGCACCGTAACGTGATGCACACAAGACGCAGCCGTCGGGCGGCGGTTGCGTGCGAGTCGAATCGGGGGGGTTCACATGACGGGCGAGAGGGGTCGCCTTCACGACGGCGACCGTACCTGCGCGAGCCGCGGTGGTCGGGGAATCGCCGCGCGCACACGCGAGGCGACGCGAGATCCACACCCGGACACGCGAAACGACGGCCGCACGGGGGCGTTGAGTACACGAGAGACGAGATTCACACATTTCGGAACTTCGGGTACGGAAGGCGCTGTCCCCATGAAACGAGCCGAGTCGCAGCGAGCCAGCTCCTTGACCAGTAGACGGCGGTTGCTGAAGGGCGCTGCCCTCGGCGCGATCCCCTACGTTCTGCTCCCGACGGCTCCTGCGCGCGCCCGGCCCCGGATGGTCGACCACCCCTCCGCCGACTGGCTCTCGGCGGACTCCGCCAACTACACGTCCGCGGACCGGCCCGCGAGCCAGCCGCTGGACCATGTCGTCATCCATGTGACGCAAGCGACATACACCACCACGCTCGGCATCTTCCAGAACCCTCGGAAGAAAGTGTCCGCGCACTATGTCGTCCGGTCGGCGGACGGGCACATCGCCCAGTGCGTCCGCGAGCACGACATCGCCTGGCACGCGGGTAACTGGGACTACAACACACGCAGCATCGGTATCGAGCACGAAGGGTGGGTGGAACGGCCCGGGTACTTCACGGACGCACTGTACGAGGAGTCGGCAAGGCTCACGGCGGCCATCTGCACGCGGTACGGCATCCCCAAGGACAGGGCGCACATCATCGGGCACTACGAGGTTCCCGGGACGGACCACACGGATCCAGGTCCGAACTGGGACTGGGCGCGCTATATGAGACTCGTCCACGTCGCCTGACAGTGCCTGAGTTCGGGCCCGGGGTGGTTCGTTGCGTCTCGTTCGTGTGGATGGCTGTCCGGACGGTTGTCGGCGCCCCCGCCGGGAGTGACGATGTCCCCGACCACATCGCCGTCCCGGGAGGCCGCATTGACCGATCCGTGGGTGGCCCTGCAGCCGGGGGCCGATCCCGTCGAGCGGGTGCGGGAGCTGCGCCGCGCCCATGAGTCGTTCACGGCGGCGGGGACGGTCGCGCGCAAGGTACGTCCTGTGGTGGCCGACTCGTGGCGGCGCTCGGCTCGGGCGGGCGTGGGGCCGGACGGCACCGCTCGGGTGGAGCTGTCGGACGGTGATCTCGGCTGCTACCGGGCGGAGCACCCGCTGGCACGCGTGATGCCGCTGATCCGCGAGCTGATGGGCCCGTTCGCGGCGGACGGCGAGCATCTGCTGGCGGTGTGCGACGCGCAGGGCAGGCTGCTCTGGGTCGAGGGTGATCCGGCGACACGGCGGCGGGCCGACCGGATGAACTTCGTACCGGGGGCCCGCTGGGCGGAGTCGGCGGTGGGCACGAACGCACCGGGGACGGCCGTAGCGGTGGACCGGCCGGTACAGGTGTTCGCGGCCGAGCACTTCATACGGCGTGTCCAGCCGTGGACGTGCGCGGCGGCGCCCGTGCACGATCCGCGGAACGGGCGGGTGCTCGGCGCGCTGGACATCACCGGTGGGGACGGGCTCGCGCACCCGCACAGTCTGGGGTTCGTCCAGGCGGTGGCGCGGGCCGCCGAGTCCCAGCTGGCGCTGCTTTCACCGGCCAAGGCCCCGGCGGACACGCTGGAGCTGACCGCGCTGGGCCGCGATGAGGCGCGGCTTCGCATTCGTGGCCGGCAGGTACGGCTCAGTCGCCGCCACAGCGAGATCGTGGTGCTGCTGGCCCGGCATCCCGAAGGTCTGAGCGGGGACGAACTGCTGTGCGCGCTGTACGAGGACGAGTCGGTGACACCGGTTACGCTGCGCGCCGAGCTGGCACGGCTGCGCCGGATACTCGGCCCCGGGCTGCTGGCCTCACGTCCCTACCGGCTCACGGCCCCGGTCGACTCCGATGTCGTTGTGGTCGAGCGCCGGTTGGCGGCGGGGGCACTCGCGGAGGCCGTGGCCGCGTACCCGGGGCCGTTGCTGCCGGGTTCGCAGGCGCCGGCGGTGGCACTGCTACGGCGCAGGCTGGCCGACGGTCTGCGGATGGCGCTCATCGCCCGCCGCGACCCCGATCTGCTGGCGGACTGGGCTCACGCGCCGTGGGCAGAGGACGACCTCGACGTCTGGCGGGCGCTCGTGGCAGTGCGGCCGACGGCGGACGTACGGGCGCGGCTCGACGAGCTGGAGTCGGAGCTCGCGGCACCGGCGGGATGGGCACGTCCGGCGGGACCTCGCTGAGGGGTCGGGCGGCAGCGCCCAGGGGCCCGAAGGGGGTGGCGCAACGTACTCGCAACGTCCGCGCGCCTAGCCTCGCGCCGAGAGCTGCCCAACGGCGGGCAGCGCTTTCCCGGGAGGCCGACCCGCATGACCCGTTACACAGCGCCCGGCACCGAGGGCGCGATCGTCTCCTACCAGGCCCGCTACGACCACTTCATCGGCGGCGAGTACGTGCCGCCGGCCCGCGGCCAGTACTTCGAGAATCCGACGCCGGTGAGCGGGCAGCCGTTCACGGAGATCGCCCGGGGCACCGCCGTGGACGTGGAACGCGCGCTGGACGCGGCACACGCCGCGGCGCCCGCCTGGGGCCGTACGTCGGTGACCGAGCGCTCCGACATCCTCCGGAAGATCGCCGACCGGATGGAGGCCAACCTGGAGCGGCTCGCAGTGGCCGAGAGCTGGGAGAACGGCAAGCCCGTTCGGGAGACCCTGGCCGCGGACATCCCGCTCGCCATCGACCACTTCCGCTACTTCGCGGGCGCGATCCGGGCGCAGGAGGGTTCGCTGGGCGAGGTCGACGACGACACGGTGGCGTACCACTTCCACGAGCCGCTCGGTGTGGTCGCGCAGATCATTCCCTGGAACTTCCCCATCCTCATGGCAACGTGGAAGCTCGCGCCGGCCCTGGCGGCCGGCAACGCCGTCATCCTCAAGCCGGCCGAGCAGACCCCGGCGTCCATCCACTACTGGCTGAGCCTGGTCGCCGACCTGCTGCCGCCGGGCGTGGTGAACATCGTGAACGGGTTCGGCGTGGAGGCGGGCAAGCCGCTGGCCTCCAGTCCGCGCGTCGCCAAGGTGGCGTTCACGGGCGAGACCACGACAGGGCGGCTCATCATGCAGTACGCCTCCGAGAACATCACCCCGGTCACGCTGGAACTGGGCGGCAAGTCCCCGAACATCTTCTTCGACGACGTCTGGTCGGCGAACGACGACTTCCGCGACAAGGCGCTGGAAGGCTTCACGATGTTCGCGCTCAACCAGGGTGAGGTGTGCACATGTCCGTCGCGGGCCCTGGTGCAGCGAGGGCAGTACGCCGAGTTCATGGAGGCGGCCGTCGCCCGCACCGAGCTGATCAAGACCGGGCACCCGCTGGACACGGACACGATGATCGGCGCCCAGGCCTCGAACGACCAGTTGGAGAAGATCCTCTCCTATCTGGACATCGGCAAGCAGGAAGGCGCGAAGGTTCTCACGGGCGGGGAACGCATCGAGCATGACGGTGAGTTGAAGGGCGGCTACTACGTCCAGCCGACGATCTTCGAGGGTGACAACCGGATGCGGATCTTCCAGGAGGAGATCTTCGGGCCGGTCGTGTCGGTCACGTCCTTCGACGACTTCGACGACGCCATCAAGATCGCCAACGACACGCTGTACGGGCTCGGGGCCGGCGTGTGGACTCGGGACGTCAACACCGCGTACCGCGCGGGCCGCGCCATCCAGGCGGGCCGCGTCTGGACCAACTGCTACCACGCGTACCCGGCACACGCCGCGTTCGGCGGCTACAAGGGCTCGGGCATCGGCCGCGAGACCCACAAGATGATGCTGGAGCACTATCAGCAGACGAAGAACCTTCTGGTTTCATACAGTCCGAAGAGGCTCGGGTTCTTCTAGAGCCACAAGTCGCATGCCCGGCGGGAGCTTTCGACCTCCAGGCACCTGGGACTCGGAGTCACGGCCTGTGAACATCCAGAAAAAGAGGGAAGCAACCCACACACCACACCCGCAGGCGTAAGGACCACAGGCCGCGAACAGGGCATTTATCCGGCCGGTGCCCGGATTGTCGCTACTTCTTGAGGAACGGACACTCCGGGCTTCGGCCGGCACGCGCGCTTGTCTGGAGTGGGCATGCCCGCCTCCCTGGTGTCGATATCTTGGGTGCCGTGGCGGCACAGGACGAGTTCGTCGGGGACCGCCCGTGCGGCCGGCGAGGGAACCAGCGCCGCTCCCAACCCGGCGGCCACGTAGCCGAACTTCGCCGTCCACTCCGCGATCCGGATGATCTTCCTGGGCCTGAAGCCCGCCCGCGCGCAGGCGTCGGCGAGCATCGTGGGACGATCGCCGTACGCGCTGTGGAGCCTCGCCTCGTCGTGCAGTTCACGCAGGTCGACCGCCTCGGCTCCGGCCAGGCGGTGCTCGCGTGGGAGAGCCACGAACAACTCGTCCTCGCACAGCACGTTCGTCGTGACACCGTCGGCCGACGGCAGACCGGACAGGTAGTCGCTCACCACGGCCAGGTCCAGCGCCCCGTCCGCGAGGCGCTCCATCAGCGTGTCGGTCCAGCCCTCGACCGAGACGACCTCGACATCCGGCCTGACGTCCCGGAGTGCCCGCAGGGCGGTGGGCGTCAGCGAGATGTTGGCGGTCGCGAACGCGCCCACGCGCAGCAGACCGCCACGCCCCGCATGCAGCACGGCCGGCTCCCGCTCCGCCCGCGACAGCCGGTCGAGCACCTCCAGGGCGTGCCGGTGCAGCGTACGGCCCGCGGAATTGAGCCGTACGCCCCGAGGTAGGCGTTCGAACAGAGGCCCGCCGACCTGCTGTTCCAGCGCGGCGATCCGCCGGGACACCGCGGACTGTGTGTAGCTGAGCCGGACCGCCGCTTTCGTGAACGACCCTGTCTCGCCACTGCCACCAGCAGCCACAGCGCGTCGATCTCGAACACGTTCCTCCCACGGAGATCCCTCACCCCCCTCCGCCGATCTCCATCCTTCCCCCTGGTCGTCGCCGTTGGCGCCGGTGCCCTGTACGGCTGGCCGAACTTCCGTCAGAAACCGGGCGGCCAGTGCCTGTAGTTCTTCGAAAAGGGTCTGCTCGTGGGCCTCGGCGCCGGACAGCTGTTCGCGGTCGCGTGGGACCAGGCAGGCCATTACCAGGCGACCGTCACGCAAGTGGTCAGTCACGTGGGTGCGCATATCGCTTCGTGGAGCTCGCACACCTCCACCCTGGTGGCTCCCGGTGGCGCCGAGGTCGAGATCTCGAACTCCTTCGACGCCGACTTCGGGACCTGGCTGCCCCTGATGGCCGAGGCCAACGGCCGCGCCCAGGCCCAGCAGGCGTGGGACGCGGTCCAGGAGTGGCGGAAGACGACCTACGGTCCGTGCCACCGGCATCACCGCCAAGCGCAAGGAACCCTGCCCTGGCCCCTCACCTCACCTCACCTCACGGCTCGTTTACAGGCGAGGTTCGAGCGGTTCGAGCGCCTGCCGGAGCCGGTGTTCGAGATGAGGGATCTCAGCCCTCTGCGGTCTGAATCCGACCTGCAGCGAAGGCAGTTGTGCCTACCGGGGGCACCGGGATTCACTGAAGGAGCGCAGAAGTGAACAGGAGTGGAACGGAGTTGGGGGCGGATGATGTCTGTGACGACCTTCGTTTTGTCGCTGCATGTGGAGAGACCGGAGAGCAGCTGTGAGTGACCGCCGTACAGAGCTTTTCGTATCCCCGGACAAGAGCCGGTTCGGGCGCGTGGCACTGGCAATCGTACCGGCGGTCATCGTGCCGGGTATAAGCATGGCGCGCATGTTCGCGGGCGGGCGCGGCACCAGTGAGGGGCTCGGGCCGATGGCGGTACCCGCGGCCATGGCCCTCGTCGCTCTCCCCTTCCTGTGGTATGTGGCCTATGCGGTCCTGCACACCCTGAACACGTATGTGGCACTCGTGGACGGCGCCGTCCTGGTGCGTGACTGGGCGCGCCGGCTGACCGTCATCGAAGGGCCCGGCTTCGTGGCCCGGACCCATATCAAGTCCAGCGGCATCGCCGGCGCGGTGCTCGTCGTTGGTGACGACCGCGCCGCCGTCATGATCAATCCCCGCCAGTGGCGTGAGGCCGAACTCGACAAGGTGTGGCGTAAGGCGGCTCTTCAGCAGCAGTTCGGAGGTACGCCGACCCCACGTGAACTTCGTAAGCGTTACCCGACTATCCGGATACCTCTCTACATCCGGTATCCCGGCATCGTCTACACCTTCTGGACCATCCTCGTCATTCTCTACATCGGAGTGGTAGTCAACGTCTTCGCCCGCATCTGAGGGTGCGGCGAACCGGACGCCGACGAGGTGTGTGAAGGCCACGGATGCCCTCGCCGCGTGACAGAACCGGCTCCGAGATCACGGGGAATCTTCAGTCGAGGGCGCCTTCGGGGCCGCCGAAGCACTTGCTGATGGCCACGTCTGGCGCAAGCGCATCAGCTTGGCCTCCTCGCCGTCGGCCAGTTCCGCCTCCACGGTCGCGGGGATGGCCCCTGGAGGACGACGACGGTCGTCGAAGTCGTCAAGTGCTCCCCGCACCCCCGGCCGGCGGCAGCTGCGCGGTCAACGCTCGTACGGAGGAGGTCGAGGGGTAGTCCCGGCCACATGTCCGAGACCAAGATCCGGGCCATTCCCGGACCACGCTGTCAGCCGCCCGCCGACGGCGTGCCGTCACCGCAGGTCAGCGTGGGTACTGCTCGTGTACCAGCATGAGACGAAGAACATTCTTTGTTCCTACAGCCCTCAGAAGCCTGGCTTCTTCTAGAGCCTGAAGCCGGGTTGCCTGGAGGCATCGTTGTGCTCCAGGCAACCCGAAATAACGCCTACACTCTGTGATTAACTGGAGCCTTCGCGCTACTGTCTGACACCCAAGGGAGTCTCTCCCGGACCAGTCGTGGACCAGACGGCGCCGAACGACATCACCCCACGAGCCGCTCATGAGCGCCGCGAGTCCATGAGAACGCCTCCTGGCACCGCATCAGATCGAATGCCGGGCGTGCGTCCCATCACTCGCGCACCGACCGTCGCATTGGCTCTCAGCGGGTGACGTGTTTCTTCTGTGTGATCGCGGACGGGGGCTTCGCGTATCGCTGCGGCTGCGCCGCAGTCCCACGCCACCCGGACGTCGTGCGGGGCTGCTCCTCGCGGTCACGGACGTCACCTTCGACTTCCCGGGACCGGCTCGAGACCACGGCCGAGCCGCCCCGCCCGACCTCGTCGTCGAGTTCATGGGGCACCACATCGGGTTCCGGCATGGCTGGCGGGGGCGGCGAGCGCTTCGGGGACACCGCCAACTGTCTGCCCGGCGAAGGAAGCTGCCTCGGGGCGCTCTCGGCCCACTTGGTCCTGAGCGCCGAGGGCACCTGCGTCCCGACTACTTCGAGTGGACCAGTGCCGAGGCCCACCGGGAGGTGGCGAACGCCGGAAAACACGACAGGGTGCACGAGATCTTCTCCAGCACCGGGCGAACGGTTCGGCCACGGAAGGTGGTACCGCGTTCACCCCTGCCTGTTCCGGCCGCCGGCGTGATCCGATCATGCCGAGGCACCCGCTGCGGGTATCCCGCTCCGTCCGGAAAAGGAGGTCACACAGGCAGTGGATCACCCTGTCCCGCTCTCCGGGTACCGTCAGGGTATGAGTCATCCGCATCCCGAGCTGAAAGCCGCGCCGCCCCTTGCCGAAGGTGGGC